>DATAMU010000099.1:0-2884 GCA_036266605.1 Candidatus Acidiferrum sp.
TAGCTCAAGCCAGTCCTTGATGCTTCCCTCGTTTTCGATGCCCGTCAGCGAGATGGTCTTGCCCGGCCCTCCCTTGCTCGCGATCTCGCCGCGCGCCAACACCGTCGAACTATTCATCTGCGCCTTCACGCTTTTCAGCGACACATCGCCGTTCCACCCATTCACCACGGCGTGATATTGCGTCCGCAAATGCACCGTGTGCGGATTCGGCGACACATTGAAGTCCGGCGTGTCGGTCATTCCCGCGACTTCCAATTGATTCAGCTTCCCCTCAAATTTTCCGGTCGAGTAAAGCGTTCCGCCAATCCCAGGAAACACTCCCAGATTTGCGCGCTCAAAGGTATACGATCCCGAAGCTGGCGCCTCTTCCGGTTTGCTGGTGTCCAGCGGACCAAATTCCCCTTCTGCTCGAATCTCGCCGGGCGGCAACGGATTCGTCAGCGCCACGTGAAACGCCAACGGCTGCCCTTCGCTCACGTCGTTGATCGTCAACTTATGAATTTCGAATCGCATCGGTTTTGCGCCGGCCTCGCCCGAGGAAAACTCCACGACGCTGTCGTCCGCTGTAATTTCGCCGATCTGGATCTTGGTTTGGTCGCCGCCTTGTACCGGGGGAGCCGCTGGGCCCGCCTTTTCGCTGGCCGCTGAAGCAAACACATGCAGCCCTTCGACAGTCACATGCGAGATGCGCTTCGGCGTGACAAAAAAGCCGGGATAGCTGCCTTCAATCGTCAGCCGCGCCACTGTCGCGATCGGCGTCACGCCCGCCTGCGTATTCCGTCGCAACGTCACGCCTTCGGCGACGCACATCGGCGGAAAATAATTGGAGCGGAAGCTCTTGATCTCAACGCGGCTGCCAAACTTCTCTTGAAGTCCCGCGGTAACGCTTGCCTGCGTGAACGGCCAATGCATCGCCACGATCGTGAATCCCGTCGCGATGATCGCGACAACCACTCCCAGTACAATCAGTATCCAGCGCCTCAAATCGCCATTCCCCCCAGCTCAAGTCGGTCACACGATTGGCCCAGTTGCTGCCGCCCCAGTTGCTGCCGCTTTGATGCACTAAGATATCAAACAGACTTCCCGCCTTCTAAATCGGAATTCGGATCCTCCCCCTCTGCGCTCCTCCGCGTCCCCTGCGTCTCTGCGTTTCGTCTTTCTTTTTCTTCGCTCTCGACTTTCAACTGTCGACTTTCAACTTTCTTAGAACCTTCGTAATCCCCCGCAGAGACAGGTTCCTGATTCGCCGCACCTGTCCGCCCGTTCAACTATCACCCGCGCAACGCAACACATATTCTGTCCCCGCAGTCATTCTTACCCCTCCGGAAAAGAGTTGGTTTATGCCCGGCCTGGATTACATTTCGTGCGTTTTGACCGTGATCTCGACGGTTCTGGTGGGTAAGAAGTTGTGGCAAGGATGGATCGTCGCGGGCGTCAACAGCGTCATCATCTGCTTCATCGGGATGCGTACCGCTCAATTTGGCTTCGTACCGGCGAACCTCTTTTGCATGGGCCTCTACGCAAATAATCTCTGGAGCTGGCGATGCAAGAAGCCCTGAAAACAACGCTGAAAAAGATCGCGAAACCGTCTCTCGAAACCTTGGCATTGGCGCTGGCTGTGTGCGCCGTGACCGTCGCCTCACTCGGCGCACAGTCGGCGCCCGTCACCCGCCGCCCTGTCCGTCACTTGGTGACCCCCGTCTATCCCGAACTCGCCCGCAAAATGAACCTCACCGGCACCGCCCGCATCGAGGTCATCATCGGCGCCGACGGCACTGTGAAGCACACCCGCGTCCTCGGCGGACACCCCGTGCTCGCCGCCGAAGCCGAACACGCCGCCGAAAAATCCACCTTCGAACCCGCCTCCACCGAAACCACCGAAGTCATCGAATTCCGGTTCTGACCGCCGCTGCCGACAACCCGACTGCGTCCTCGACCGCGACTTTCAGCCGTCGCACCAGTAGCGCCGGCATCCTGCCGGCTGTTTTCCGCCCCGACGCCTCCCCACGATCCGATAGCCCCAAAATCCCGCCCCTTCCGGCTTCGCACAACCAACAGCCTCACCTTTTGACCGGTTGTGTGGGTCGCCGTTGTAGGTCGCCGTTGTGGGTCGCCGTTGCGCGTCGCCGTTGTGGGTCGCGGTTTCAACCGCGACATCAACAGTCACCAAACGAGAGGGGCTTCAGCCCCTGAAGTACGTTCCCAGTTCATCCCCGCCGCGGAAATCAGCCCCAAAAAGTGTAGGGGCGCAGCACGCTGCGCCCCATGTCCGCACGTTCAAAACGGTTGTCGCTGACCGGTTTTACCGGCCCGACGCTACCACCGTCTCCACCCCCGTCCGTAATACCCGCCGTAATAAAACGACACCCGGGGATAGTAATACCCCGGATACGCCGCATACGGATACGGATACGCATACGCCGGCGGCGGATAACACGGCGTGTCATACCCGCAGGCATATGGCGCCGAAGCATACGGCCCCTGCGGCGAATACCCACCCGCATAACGCGACCCGCGCCGTCCATAATTGTCGTAGTCATACTGCGACACCGGCAAAAACGCCCGCGCGCTCTGCGTCGTGTCTATGGTAACCGCTTCCTTCAGCCGGAACGTCAGCCACGTTTCCGGCGGAATCACCGTCGGCCGTCCGCGCGTCAGCAGCACCGCACCAATTCCCGCTGCCGCTCCCGCGCCTGCTCCAATCGCCGCACCGCGGCCCCAATCGGCAATTGAGCCGATCGCGGCGCCGAGCGCCGTCGTTCCACCGATCGTCGCGGCATCCGCCCCATGCGAAGTCCCGCCCGATCCTTTCCACAATTCCGTCAGAATCGGCCGCGACTGTCCATCGGCCACAGTCAGGTCGGTCAACTCAATGCCGAGCTGC
>DATAMU010000100.1:0-4071 GCA_036266605.1 Candidatus Acidiferrum sp.
TGGGCGCCGTCGAAAGAGACTTGGGGCGAGGCGCGGAAAAATTCCGGGCACTGGAATGGCAATTCACGCTCGGCATTCAATCAAAAAATGGCGATCAGTTGAGTCGGCCAATCATCGGGTTTCGTAAAGGCAGTTGGAAGCCTAGCACGGTTCGCGGGATGTCTCAGACGAGCCGAGATTTTGCATCTTGTGTGCGGGGCAAGCAATTGCCGCGCGAAGTGTGGCGGAGTACAATTTCGCGCCGCTCGGGTAGGGCGGTTCATGTCGGGGCTCGGTCGGGTTCCTCGATCCGTCGTAAACACAAATTGGAGGACGGGAATGGCTTTTGGGCAGAAGAGCGATTGTGTGCGTTTGTGGCTGGCAGTGATCGCGTTGGTTCTCGCCGGATTTGGTGGCGATGTGAGCCACGCGGCTACGGCTGTGCACCGGATGGACGATCCCGCCTCGTCGTCTTCGCAGGAGAACGATAAGAAGGACGAAAAGAAAGACGACAAAGACAAAAAGGACGACAAGGATAAAGACAAGAAGCTGACGCTGAAGCCCGACCGGAAGATCGAGTTCACGACGGATGAGGGCACGTGGCTGTCGCTCGACGTGTCGCCTGATGGCAAGACGATCGTGTTCGAGTTGCTCGGCAACATCTACACGCTGCCGATCGAAGGTGGCGACGCGAAAATCATTTCGGCCGGTATGGCGTTCGACAGCCAGCCGCGATTTTCGCCCGATGGCAAGTGGGTCGCGTTTATTTCGGATCGCGACGGCAGCGAAAACATCTGGATCATGCATCCCGACGGCACCGAGGTGAAGCAGGTATCGAAGGATCCGAACAGCGTGATGGCGTCGCCGGCGTGGGCGCCGGACGGGCGATACGTTTACGTGTCGAAGGCGGGATTCGGCATCGCAGCTTACGAAGTGTGGATGTATCACGTCGATGGCGGCAGCGGCGTGCAGATCACCAAGGCGAAACCGACGCCCACGATTCCACGGAAGGAGCGGCCGAATTCGATGGGCATCGTGGCGTCGCCGGATGGGAAATACATTTATTACGCGCAACGCAAGGGGCCGTTTTCGTACAACGCGATGTTTCCGCAGTGGCAGATCATGCGTCGAGACCGCAAGACCGGCGACGAAGATGCGCTCATCGAACAACTCGACAGCGCATTTCGGCCGACGCTTTCGCCGGATGGAACGAAAATTTTGTACGTCACGCGGTATGAGACCGAGAGCGAACTGCGCATCCGCGATTTGAACAGCGGAGAGGATCGCTGGGTGCGGTATCCGGTCACGCGCGACGATCAGGAAGCGTTGTTTTCGCGCGACGTGTTTCCGGGCTTCGCATTTTTGCCGGGTGGAAATGAAATTGTTTATAACCAGGATGGAAAAATTCGGCGGCTGAATATCGCGAGCGGAAAAGAAACCGTGATTCCGTTCACGGCGAAAGTTTCGAAAGACATCGGCCCGAAGCTGGATTTCCCACAGAAGGTGGAGCAAGGGCCGGTGAAAGTGCGGCTGATTCAGGCGCCGGTGGAATCGCCGGATGGGAAGAGGCTGGCGTTTTCTGCGATGACGCATCTTTACACGCTGGATTTGCCGAGCGGAAAGCCTGCGCGGCTGACGGACAGCAAGCTGCCGGAATTTCAGCCGGCGTGGTCGCCGGATGGGAAGACGATCGCGTTTGTGACGTGGTCGAACGAGGGCGGAGCGCTTTGGAAAGTTGCGGCGAGCGGTGGAGCTCCCACGCAGTTGTCTAAGTCTGGCGGAGTTTATAGTGAGCCGGCGTGGTCGCCGGATGGGACGAAGATCGTTGTGCTGCGCGGGAATGCATACGACCGCGAGAACAGCGAGTTCGACGGCGGTCAGACGGCGAATGCGGATTTGGTTTGGATTCCGGCGGACGGCGGCGACGCGACTCTGATTTTGCCGGCGCGGGGATCGGGCGGGGCGCACTTCACGCACGAGAAGGATCGGATTTATGTGAATACGCCGGGCGGACTGGTTTCGTTACGCTATGACGGAACCGATCGGCGCACGCACCTGATCGTGAAGGGCAAGGGGCTGTACTTTTTCGAGGAGCCGATTCCGGCGGACGATATTCAGCCGAGCCCGGATGGTCAGTGGGTGCTGGCGCATGTGCAGAATCAGCTTTATTTGATTGCGATGCCGGTTGTCGGCGGTGAGCCGCCGACGGTGGATGTGTCGTCGCCGACGGTGCCGATCAAGAGGCTGACGGATATCGGCGCGGATTGGTTCGGCTGGGCGGATGACGGGAAGACGATTACGTGGGCGGTGGGCGCGAGTTATTTTCGGCAGCCGCTGAGTTCGGTTTCGTTCGAGCCGCCGAAGGATGAGAAGAAGGACGGCGAGGACAAGGACAAGAAGGACGCGGACGCCGATAAAAAAGATTCGGACAAGAAGGAGTCGGCGGACGCGAAGTCGGACGACAAAGATAAGAAGAAAGAAGAGAAGAAATTCAAGGAGCAGGAGAAAGACGTCACCGAGATTGCGGTCGATCTCGAAGTGCCCCGGAAGACGCCGAAGGGGACTGTGGTGTTGCGCGGCGCGACGGTGGTGACGATGAATGGCGACGAAGTGTTGAAAAATGCCGACGTCGTCGTCGAAGACAATCGCATCAAGCGAGTCGGTGCTCGCGGGAGTGTGCCGAGCGGCGCGAAAGTCATTGACATGGCTGGCAAGACGATCGTGCCGGGATTTATCGATACGCACGCGCACTGGACGGAAATCCGGCGCGGCATTTTGGATACGCAGAACTGGGCGTTTCTCGCGAATCTGGCGTATGGCGTGACGGCGGGGCTCGATGTGCAGACCGGATCGAACGACATGTTCGCGTATCAGGATCTTGTCGATAGCGGCGACATCATCGGGCTGCGCGCGTTCTCGACCGGCCCGGGCGTTTTCTCGGACAACAATTTTCAGTCGATGGAAGAAGTGAAGGGCGTGTTGACGAAGTATCAGAAGTATTACGGCACGCACAACATCAAGAGCTACATCGTCGGCAATCGCAAACAGCGCCAGTATATGGTGGAAGCGGCGAAAGAACTCCAGATGATGCCGACGACCGAAGGCGGGCTCGACCTGAAGCTGGATTTGACGCACGTGATCGACGGCTTCCACGGCAATGAGCACACGCTGCCGATCGCGCCGCTATATAAGGATGTGCTGACAATTTTTGCGCAGTCGGGGATTTCAGAGACGCCGACGCTGATCGTGAATTATGGCGGGCCGTTCGGTGAGGATTACTGGTACGAGAACACCAACGTGCACGATAACGCGAAGCTGAATCACTTTACGCCGCACAAGATTATCGATGAGAAGACGAAGCGGCGGCCTTCATGGTTCAGCAAAGATGAATATGCGTTTCCAAAGTTGGCGGCGCAGGTGGCGAAGCTCGAGCGCGACGGCGGATTGGTCGGCGTCGGCAGCCACGGCCAGTTGCAAGGGCTCGGCTATCACTGGGAAATGTGGATGATCGCGAGCGGCGGCATGACGCCGATGGAAACGCTGCGCTGCGCGACAGTGAATGGCGCAAAGATTATCGGGCGGCCGGATGATCTCGGTTCGATTCAGCCGGGCAAGCTGGCAGATCTCGTGATCATGGACAAGAATCCGCTCGACGACATTCACAACACCAACACGATTCACTGGGTGATGAAGAACGGCGAGCTGTTCGAGGGCGACACGCTGAATCAAGTGTGGCCGGAACAGAAGAAGCTCGAGCCGCTCTACTTCTGGAATTTCGACGCGCCGAAGGCCGGCGAGCCGCTGAGTTACGGCAAAACCGTCACGCCGTAACGCTAAGTCTTCAGACAAGCACAAACGATAGTCTCTCCTTGACTCTCTAGGAGAAGCTTGTACCATCTCTCCTAGACGAACGAGGAGAGACTATGGGCAAACAAGTCGATTTGCTGCAATGCACGCTGGACATGCTGATTCTCAAAGCGGTCTCGCTTGGACCGTTGCACGGTTACGGCGTTCTGCTGCGCATTCAACAGATCTCCGGCGAACAACTGGAGATCCAGCAGGGATCGTTGTATCCGGCGCTGTATCGGCTGG
>DATAMU010000101.1:0-2150 GCA_036266605.1 Candidatus Acidiferrum sp.
CGCCCCATGTCCGCACGATGTACGCCTGATGATGGCCTTTGGGTGCCACACCCTTAGCTTTCAAGGGTGCGGGTTTAGACTCCTCTCCACCCATCCTTTTCCATCAATCGCACTTCCAACATCGCGTAATCCACTTGCACATTGTTCCCAAAAGAGAAGAGAGGGCCGCGAATCGCGCCCCTCTCTTCTTACCCTTGCTTTCGACTTTCAACTATCGACTGTCGACTTCTTCTCCTCAGTGCGGCCGCCCACCCTCCGGATGCCCGCCACCGCCTCCTCCTTGAGGTCGCGGCGCCTGATGCTGCTCCATGTGCGTCTGCTGCTGCGTATGGTGCGTTTCCATCTTCTGCGTCTGTTGCGCGTGACGCTGTTCCATCTGGTTCCTCTGCGCCTCGCTTGCCTGACGCTGTTGCAGCTTCTGATCCTGCTTTTGCTGCTGCTGCACCATCTTCTGGTGCTGCTGATTCTGTTGCGCAGCCAATTTCTGTTGCTGCTGCAAATATTTCTGATCCTGTTTCTGATTCCCCGTATTGGGCGGAGTGTACTGATGCGGTTGTACCTCGTTGGCGTGGTTGTACACCGCCTTCCGCGTATCGTTCGCCGGACGTCCGGACTGAACCGGCGCCGCAGTGTGCGTCGCGTTCGGTGGCGCATTTCGGTTCGCGCTCGGTGGTGGCGCGTGGTACGCACCGCCCGCTTCCCGCGCCGCTACCGCGCCGTTGTGAAAATCATTTGGCCGCGCCGTCGCCGCGATCGGCGGCCTACCCTGATTCGCACTCGCGCGCAGTTGAGGATTTCCTCGCGCCATCTCGCGATGCTCTCGTTGCGCCTGCACCGCTTCGACGTGTCGCTCGCTCGCATAACGCTCCTGCTCAGCCGACGCGCGATAGTTCAGCCCGCCTTGACCGCCGTTATACGCCACGCGCGAGCGATTATTCTCGATAATCGTCGTGCGATACGTGTTGTGAATAATCGTCTCGTTTACGTGAACAACCGCCGTGTTGTAGTAGAAACGATTGTTTTCCCAACGCCCGCCTTCAAATCCATTCCCGAAATATCCGTACCCATAATTAAGTCCGCCATAGAAACCAACGTGCGGTCCCCAATACCCGGCGTGCCACAGAAACGCGCTGCCGCCCCATCCCCACCAGCCCGGCGTCCACAAATATCCCGGCTCCGGTGCCAACACCCAAGTTCCCGGCACCCAGTAATACCCATCATCGTCGTCGTACGCCCAATATCCCGGCGTCCAGATATATCCGTCGCCTGGGCAAATCGGCTGCTCATAGACCGGGATCGCCGGCGGGCCGAAGTTCACGGAAATCGCCACCTGTCCGAACGAGGCCTGAGAGAGCACCAGTAACACAAACGAGAAGAGCAGTGACCGAAAAACGGTTGCGTACCTCATTGCGTTTCCTCCTGCCCACTCTTCCTTTGCCCATCCTGAAAGTCGCGCGTACCACAGAAGCGTACAAAGTTTCTGGCAAGTCGGTTGAGAGGCTATTTGGTTTGGCACTAAGCCGTACCGCGCTGGAACGTCACGCTAAATCACACCTCGCTAAGGCACCATCAGGTCATGCCTGTAGTTCCTCCAGCTCCACGCGGTAGACGTGACTGCCTCATCTAACCCGATCTTCGTCATTTTGTTTCTGCGAATCTCACGACGAAAAGACGATAGACTATGCGGCGCGCTGTCGCGCTCAGATGCCTCGCATATTTCTCATCGATACTGACACTGGCTCCGACGACGCCGTCGCGATTATCATGGCTCTCCGCACGCCCGGTATTCACGTCGCTGCCATCACCGTCGTCGCCGGCAACATCCCGCTCGCACAAGCGACAAGCAACGCCCTCTACACCGCCGAACTCTGCAATTCCAACGTTTCGATTTTCGCCGGCGCCAGCCATCCGCTCAAACGCGCCCTCTGTTGCGCCGATTGGTTTCACGGAGAAGACGGCCTCGGCGATCACGGCTACGTTCCAAAAAACAAAAGAGCCGAATCAAAACACGCCGTCGATGCCATCATCGATACCATCCGCGCCAATCCCGGCCTAACGATCGTGACGCTCGGCCCGCTCACCAACGTCGCCCTCGCCCTCCAACGCGATCCCCAACTTGCCGCATCCGTCGGCCGCTGCGTCATCATGGG
>DATAMU010000102.1:0-4325 GCA_036266605.1 Candidatus Acidiferrum sp.
CGCCGCTTTGCGAAATGCGGCTACCACGTCAGCAATCTCACTCACGCTCAACGCGTGCGGCGTCGTATAGCCGTTGTCGTAAGCAAGCGCGCTCGGCCCCACCGGCTCCCACCCGCCTGCCGCGATACTCACCGGTTTGCCGCCAATCCACGGCAGATCCGTGCTTGCTTTACGGCCCGCGTGCGCCAACTGCATCCCAACAATGGCGCCTTGCGACCTCACAAACTCAGTGATGGGCTTCCACGATTGAACATGTGAGTCATCATAAATCCCCGCATCTGCCGCCGAAATGCGCCCGATCGCTTCGACCGCACTCGCTTCGGTCATCACCAGCGCTGCGCCGCCAACCGCGCGGCTGCCCAGGTGCACCATGTGCCACGGCTGCGGGTGCCCGTCTTTGGCCGAGTACTCACACATTGGCGAAACCGCGATGCGATTTTTCAACTCAATGTCACGAATCTTCAGAGGGGTGAACAGCTTCATGCAGAGGGCTCCCGAGGAATTTGTCGGCCGATCAACTATTGACGAACGCTTTTCTAGCGTTTCTTGGGCGCAGGACGATTGCCGAAAATGGCCGTGCCCACGCGGACTTCCGTTGCGCCTTCTTCGATGGCGATTTCAAAATCGTGCGACATGCCCATCGACAGCACCGGCAGTCTCTGTCCGATCTGCGACTCCAACTGGTCGCGAAGTTCGCGCAGCCGGCGAAAATAGGGTCGCACTTGCTCCGGATCGTCCAGCAGCGGCGGCACGCACATCAATCCACTTAGATGTAATGACGCGCACTTCGTTACTGCGATCGCGAGTTCACGAAGTTCCGAAGGCTCCGCGCCGCTCTTCGCGGCTTCGCCGGCAATGTGGACTTCGAGCAGCACTCGCAGGCGACCGTGTGCCGAGTCGGTTCCCTGCCGCGTACGATCAAGGCGTTGGGCTAACGCGGCATCATCCACAGAATCGACCGCATGAAAAATCGTCGCCGCGCGCGTCGCCTTATTGCTCTGAAGATGCCCGATAAGGTGCCACTGAGCATCTACTAGATCGGTCAGCGCCTGGCGCTTCCCTTCCCACTCTTGAACGCGATTCTCGCCAAAATTTCGAAGTCCCGCCTCATAGGCGGCTCGAATCATCTCCGCCGGATGAGTCTTCGACACACCGATCAGTGTGACGTCGCCCGGATGGCGATTCACACGAGCAGCGGCGGCAGCGATGCGCTCGCGAACGCGCGCGATGTTGTCGCGTAGAAGATTCGGACTGGGGGTGGGCGCAGAAGACATGGTGCTGGGTATGGTGTCTCGGGCACTCCGTTCAGGCCTACACAACATACCATGTCGAGGCGTCCGGTCGAATGTCGGAGACCGTTTTGCGGGTTGGCCTCGGCTGGGGTTACACTGGTGCCAACGTGGCAACCACCTCTGGCAGACTCATCGCAATCGAAGGAATCGACGGCAGCGGTAAGGGCACGCAACTTGAGCTGCTTCAGAAAGCTCTGCGCTCGCGGGACGTTGCGGTGCATGCGACGAACTTTCCACACTATCAGTCGTGGTTCGGGACGATGGTCGGGCAATTTTTAAATGGCAAATTTGGGGCGCTCGAAACCGTCGATCCCCACTTCGCTGCTTTGCTTTATGCAGGCGACCGATTTGAGGCGAAACGTGAACTCACCGACGCGCTCGCAAATGGCAAGCTCGTGCTCGCGGATCGTTATATTGCCTCCAATCTTGCGCATCAGACTGGGCGCGTACCGGCTGCACAACGGGCTGAGTTCATCGCGTGGCTCGAACATCTCGAATACGACATTTATGGCTTGCCGCGAGAAGATCGCGTGATTTATTTGCGTGTTCCACCCGCGCAGGCGCAGGCGCTCGTGTCGCAAAAGGCGGCTCGTAGCTACACCACCGCAAAACAAGACATTCAGGAGAGCAGCCTCCGCCATCTGCAAGATGCCGCGGAGATGTATGACCAGCTCGCGAAGCGGCCACATTGGGCGACGATCGAATGCGTTGACCGCGCGACGAACGCAATGCGCAGTCCCGAGGCGATCAGTGCAGACCTGCTCGAGCTCGTTGATTCGACGCTCGCGATCGGTGCAAGCTCCGCGACCGCCGCAGCCAAGGAGGCCCGGTAACATGGGCTTCTCCGACTTTCTCGGCAACGCGCATATCGTCGCGGCTCTCCGCGGCGCGATGCGAGCCGAGCGTGTTCCGCACGCGCTGCTCTTCACCGGGCCGCGCGGCGTTGGAAAGTTCACGCTGGCGCGCATGTTCGCGCAAGCGGCCAACTGCGAGCGAATGAAGGACGACTTTTGCGGGGAATGCGACACCTGCCGCCGCATTGCGCCGCTCGCCGATCCGCAAAAACTTCTCGAACAAGGGCTCACCGAGCGTGGCGAAAGCGCGGACGCCGCTACGGTCGAGCGCATGCCGCTGATTTTGCAATCGCATCCCGACGTTTGGGCGCTCTTTCCCGATCCAGTGCGGCTCAAAACGCCGGTCGTGCGGCCACTGTTGCGCATCGGCCAGATACGCGCTGTGCAACGCGCAGCGTACTTCCAGCCGATGGGCAAGCGGCGAGTCTTCATCGTCGATAGCGCGGAAACGATGCGCGGCGAAGTAGCGAACGCATTCCTGAAAATACTGGAAGAGCCTCCCGGCAGTGCGACGCTCATTCTGACGGCACCGTCGCCCAACATGCTCTTGCCCACCATCGTTTCGCGGTGCTTGCAGTTTCATTTCGCGCCGCTCTCGACCGTCGAAGTCGAAAAAATTATCGAAGAGAAAACCGATCGAAAGCCGGCCGAACGACGGCTTGCGGCTCAACTTTCCGAAGGCAGCCCGGGCCTTGCAATGGAGATGGACGTCGATCAAGCCGTGCAGCGCCGGCGCGATGCGTTGGGTATTCTCGAACGCTCCGCCAAGGGCGAAGGTTTTTCGCAACTGTTTGCGGATACCGCCGCTCTGGCCAAAGATCGCGAGTCCGCCTTTGACGATCAATTGCTCATTTTTTACGGTCTTTTGACCGATCTGCTGGAACTGGCTTCTCATGCCAAGCAGCCCCAGCTGCGAAATCCGCATCTTGCAAAGGAACTGGAAGCACTTTCCAAAGGAATTGATGTCGATTGGGTGATGCGCGCGATTGCGGGCTTCGACGAGCTGCATCTGGGCTCGCGCCGCAACCTGAATCGGCAACTCGGTCTCGACGCGTTGGCTGCCTCACTGGCGCCAAATTCACAACGCGAAGTGGGTTCCCATCGGTGATAGCGGCTGTTCCAAAAGGCTAAACGGGACGTGCGCAACTTTCTTTTGCGAACTGTAACCCGGTTCGCTGCGCATGCATCATACGAAACAGAAACCACCCCCAACCTTTAAGGAGCAGTCATGGTGAACCGCAGGATGTTCCGCCCTGGATTCGCGGACATGAAGGAACAAGTGCCTCCTCGACAGCCGCACGGCAATAATAATGGGCCTGCTCCAAGCAAGAAACCTGCACCGCCGGAACTTACTCACGCCGAGAATTTCTATTGGGTGAAGCAGATGCAGGCGCGAACGCCGATGGCGATCGTGCTCGACAACGGCGAAGTCTTGCGCGGCACCGTGGAATGGTACGACCGGGATTGCATCAAGCTCACCCGCCAAGGCGAGCCCAATCTGCTCGTATTCAAGCGCGTCATCAAGTACGTCCACAAGGACGGCGAAGAGGGTTCCGAGGAGTAAGGTTCACGTCGCTGCGCATGTTCCCGAATGCTGAGAACCACAGAAACGTTTCAGTGCTTCAGCGTCCGATAAAATCTTAGGGCTACCTCTTCCCCGTTCTCGGTGTACCTGTTTCCATCGAATGCCCGCCCGCTGCCCCGTAAGTGATCAAAGCTTTTGTGGCTAGTTTTCCCGCCGGAGTTAAGACGTCGCACTCGGTAACGATGAAGTTTCGTCCAGCACGTAGCACATTCGCTTCGGCCCGAATGTGGCCGACCGGCACCGGCTCCAGATAGTTGATTTTCATCTCGATCGTGGCAATCGCCGTACCCTGCGGCACGACCGTGTAGGCCGCCATGGCGCCAACGGTATCCGCCAGTGCCGCCAAGATTCCTCCATGCACGACGCCGTGAATTTGCTTGTGATGGGTGCCCGCTTTCAGTCGCATGACCGCCCAGCCCTTGTCGATTGCTTCCAATGAAAATCCGAGGAATTGAATCGCGTGACTCTGGCGCAACGCACGCCGCGCGGCCCGCGCCATTTCGGCAGAGCCCTTTCTGCCTTTGTTGGACACCCGACCGGCTTGTGTCACGTTTTACCCTCTCTCCGCGTCTAATTCAGCCAGAAGTACGCACT
>DATAMU010000103.1:0-5694 GCA_036266605.1 Candidatus Acidiferrum sp.
CCCATCTGGTTTTCCGAGCCGCCGGCTGCATGCGCGCAAGTGGCGTAGGAGTCTTTCGCAGCATCCATCGCCTGCATATTGTGGTGATTCACAATCAAATCCGCCTGAAACACATCGATCGGGGGACACGCGTGCGGATCCGTGTGATAAAGAGAATGGGGCGAGACTTTCTCGACCGCCGCTTCGAGCACTGCATGATCGCGTGTGAGGCCGCTGCTGGTGCCCGAAGTGGTAACGACGGCAGCCATGTCGCTATCGCCGACCGTCTGGCCTAGTATTTTTGTCGCGACAATTTTGATTCGGAGCAGTTCTGCCGGCTCAAAGTGCATATCGTCGAATATAAACGCGATGAAGCGTTCCGGCATCTTGGGAGCTGTATCCAATATTGTGATCGACGGAGGCGGAGCAATCGACACGGGACCATTTTCAACTTTCGGAGCCAACGTTTCGCCCGCGGCGCGTTTTTGCACGGTGAATCCGACAATCGCTCGCGCCTTATCTTGATCGAACAGCGCGAAATCTTTTTGCGTCAGGTCGCCGACCGCGCGACCATGAGCGTCGCGCACGACCACCGGCACCAACACCGAATTCACTCCAACTTGAATCTTGTATTCGCCGCCCTGAGCTTGAGCCGGGGCAGCCGCCGCGGCGCTACCCTGCTGCCCCACTATCCGTGCGCAAACACACAAGCACACAGCAACAACGGAAACCGCAATCGCCAGGTTCAGTGGTCGGGAATCCCTCATAGGCTCGCGAACGGCCAGCGCAGGTCACGCGTGCGTTCGGTGCAAGCGTCCTTACAAAATGAGACGCAACGTTACAAGCGCAGGTTGCGCGATCAAAATCCCTTCAGCATCCATGCGTTGGAGCTGCCACTGGCTTCCCAAAACGCGATGTGATGCCCGTCTGTCGAAGGAATCGCCCAGCCCACATCCTTATCGGGGTCCTGGAAAATTTCGTGCACGCGGCCGCGTAAATCAATATTGAGCAAAGCCTGCGTGCCAGTAAACGTCGTAGAACTCGCCCACAAACTCTGCCCATCCGAAGCCCAGTCCAGACTGGCAACACCGCGCTTACTCTCGAGCTTAAGAGTGCGGGATGCGCCATCCTTCGTGGACACAAGCTGAATTTCCGGACGCCGCCACTGGGCGAGAGCAATCGACTTGCCGTCGGGCGAAAGAGTCCAGTTGTACTTGGTTCCTTGCACGGCAAATCCCAGCGGCGTTTGCTGTCCGGTCACAGGATCGAACGCGACGAATCGATTCTCCTGCGCTGTCGCAACTCCAAAGATGCACAGCGTCGCCGGTAGAGATGCGCACTGGAAATTGTCGATCGTTTCGCGTCGCAAAATGAGTTGGGGCGCACCACCCGACACCGGAACACGCATGAGCCGCATTTCTCTCTTGCCTGTGTCGCCCTGCGTCGAGACGGCATACAAGATCTGCGTGCCATCCGGGCCGGGCCGAACGATCGTGATCGAGTCTTTGCCGTCGACGAGCAGATCGGGCACAGGTTGATCGACGCGCTGTTTAAAGAGTTGCGAATGACCGGCACGATCCGACACAAACAGAATCGACTTGCCCTCGCCGGTCCAAGCATAAGGATAGTTGCGGCCTTCTTCGAGGCTAAGCCGTTGCGGCGTACTTATGCGGCGTGCGCCGGGCTCGACCTCAGAAAAGTAAACGTGCGCTTCGCCATTCCAGCGCACAAACGCGAGATGTTTGCCGTCGGCTGAAACGCTCGGACTCATTTTTCGGTCCCAGCCGCTGGTCAATCGGCGCGCGGCGCCAAACGGCTGGCCGGAGTTTTCGTCAATCGACAAAGCCCAAAAGTTCGAATCGCCGTCACCCGACTTGATCGATGGGCTCGGACCTTGCTCCTGCAGCGAGTAAATCAGGCGTCCGTCGGGCGCCCACACAATGCTGTCGGCCAAGGCCGTGTTCGACAGAACGACGTGAGTCTGATTGGTTTGCAGATCCAATATCTCGAGCGAATTTTCGCTTTCGTGATGGCTGAATCCATACTTGTAACGAACAAAAGCAAGTTTGCGCCCATGCGGCGACCAGACAATGGCGCCGAAAATGTCGCCCGATGGTGCGATGAGCTGACGCGAATTCTGTCCATCCGAAGAAAAAATCCAGACCTCTTGCTGCGGCCAATCGTTGCGGACGACGGCGATCTGTGAACCATCCGGCGAAATCGATCGCGCGTCAGCGTTTTCGACAATCTTGCGCGCGCTGCCGCCGAACAGCGGAACCTTGTAGACGCTCATTACGCCCGTGGGTTGATCCGCGTTGACGAGAAGATGGCTGCCGTCGGGAAACCACGCTCTTGCGCGCGGCCGCACCACGCCGGGAATGTCGATGGAATGCGTTTCGCCGGTGGCCAATTCGCGCAGGAAGAGTCCGGCGCGATCGGCAAACGCGAGATATTTCGCGTCGGGCGAAAGCGCGACGCTCATGATCGGATCGTCGGGAGAATTGTTGGTTAGCCGCACTTCGGATGGCTGGGGGTTTTGCACCAGGCGACGCGCCGCGATCCAACCGCCGATCGAGCCGACGATGAGAAGCGCCGCCGCGCTAAGCGCGAGCAGCCAGTGCCGCACGAAAAAGTTTGAGCGAGCCGGCTCGACGGCTACGGAGTTCGGGCCGGCAATCGCGAACAGAGGCGCCGATGCAAGGGCGGCAGGTTCGCTGATCGGAGAGGCCACGGTTGTAACCGCGCCACCGGTGCCGACCGAATGGGCGCCGTGCCCGTTGCCATTCCCCTTCCCGTTCGCCGGCATCGTCACCGGAGCAATAAATCGATATCCACGCCGCGCCAACGTCTCGACAAATCTTGGACTATCCGCGGAATCCCCCAGCGCATCGCGCAGCCGCTTGATCGCCGCATTCAGTCCGTGATCGAAATCAACAAACGTGTCGGCCGGCCAGAGCGTTGCCCGAAACTGCTCGCGCGTCACAACCTCGCCCGGATTCTCGAGCAGGATCGTCAGCACCTGAAACGGCTGCTCCTGCAGCTTGATCTTCTGCCCGTTTTTGCGCAGCTCAGCCGAGGCGAGGTTCGCCTCGAAAACGCCAAAGCGCACGTTGCTGCCATTTTGTGCCTGGGGCACTGCGACCTCTCACTTGAGCTACGTAATCTACCTATGAAACGTAACAACGCTTCGGTTTGTTTCCGGCCCGCTAGGTCACTTGCTGCTCTATCTCTTTGATGCCACGCCTCTTAACCCGTTACCTACGCGCCTCCGAGCCATTACCCGCCCGGCATTGAGGTACGAACCGCCGTCGCCAAACTTGGCCTTTCACGCAGAAAGACGTGGAGGCGAGATCATGAAGATTCAGACGTTACTCAGAGGGGTCACGTTAGGTTTTGGATTGCTGTGGATAGTTTCCATCGGCGTTTCGAATACGCGGGCCGATAGCAGCGGGGGCCGCAGATCAACGGTACAAATTTCGGTCTATAACGACGCCGGATTGAAGCCCGGAACCATACGAAGCGCCGAAGAGGAGGCCGCCGCAGTGTTTCGCCGCGCGGGAATCGAGGCGGAATGGAAGAATTGCCCCAGCGAGGACATCTCTGCGCGAGTAAGCAAACCATGCGGCCAAGCGGCCTACCCAACGAAGCTGGTGCTTCG
The DNA here is from genome assembly GCA_036266605.1 of Candidatus Acidiferrum sp. Lineage (GTDB taxonomy): Bacteria > Acidobacteriota > Terriglobia > Acidiferrales > UBA7541 > Acidiferrum. The sequence goes on from DATAMU010000103.1 coordinate 3,638, forward strand.
TATCGAAAAGCAGCCGCGGGGACTCGTTCCGGAAGCCTTTGGCGTCGCCTACCTCTCTCAGGATGGCCAGGGCGCCTACTGCGACGTCTTCGTTGAACCGATGGAAGACTTGCAGAAAACTTTCCCGGTGAGCCTCGACTCCATCCTGGGCCACGTCGCAGCGCACGAGATCGCTCATTTGCTGCTGGGACCCCATTCGCACTCGCCGAATGGCTTGATGCGCGCCCAGTGGAATTCCCACACGATCGAAGAACTCCGCCGTGGAAGTCTGGGGTTCAACTCAGCGCAATCCATCGCGATGACTGACCGCCTCGAATTCGCCGGCGACACCGCCACATCCGCCTTGGCAACCATGGCCGAACCCGCTCCCGCAACGCTGAGCGCCTTGCCATCCCAATGCCCCAACTCGCACTGAACCGTCGGCGTTGACGGCGCTAGTTGCCCTTGAGATCGATTACCGACGACGAGGCTTCGCTCTCAAGCGCCGCGTAGAGCCGCGCCGTCGTCGGATTCACCGCGAGCGCATAAGGATTGTGTCCCGTGCGCAGCGTTCCAATCACTGCGTTCCGGACACCGTCAATGACTGAGACGCTGTCTCCGTGAACGTTCGCCACGTAGATACGATTCGCCTTGGCATCGACGGCGAGCCCTTGCGGTTTTTCCCCGACCGCGACCGTAGCCACAACCTTGCCCTGAACCTGATCGACCACGGTGACCGAATTGCCCTCGTGATTCACAACGTAAATTCGCTTCGTTGCCGGATTGATCGCCACAGCGCATGGAGTTGCGCCGGTCGCGATATTCGTCACGCTGCCAGAATCTTCATCGACGATCGCTAACTGCGCGCTTCCGGCGCGCGTCACATAGAGTTTCCCGGCAGCTTCATCGACAGCCATCCCCCACAAGTGCGTCCCACCCATTTTTATTTTGCCGACGATCGCGAGTTTGCTGTCCAGCACGGTCAGACTCGTGCCTTCCCATCCGATCAAATAAGCGCGATCTCGCGTCGTGTCGATCACGATGGAGTCCGCCGATCCCGCTTTGACCGTGCTCATCGCATTGGTCGCGCCGTCGATCAACGTGATCTTGTCGCTAAATGTGTTGGATACGAAAACCTTGTTCGTAACTGAATTCACCGCGAGCACATAAGGTAGAGCGCCGACGTCCACCGTCGCCACCAGGACATCTTTGCTCCCGTCGATCACACTCACCGAGCCGCCGCTGTTGTTCGCAACGTAAATCCGGTTTGTTGTCTCGTTGATCGCGAGCGCCACCGGATCCTTCCCCACTTTCACGCTGACCGACGCCGCTTTCTCTCCACCGAATACCGACACTGCATCGTGCGCGCGATCCAGCGCGTACACTTTCCCCGTTTTAGAGTTCAGCGCAATCGCACGTGTCGCGTTCAGCAGCGACGTCGATGGCTCGCTGGCCTGCGGCTGCGCCCAAACGGTCGCGGTCGCACTGATGCCAAGCAAGATCGCTACGCCGAAGATTTTTTCAGTGAGTTTTCGATATTTGTTATAAATGAGTCCCTCACAATGATCGACAAAAGTGCGGAGAGGATCATCGCAGTGCTTCCGAATCCATTTCAAGTGTCCGTTTCGTATTTCAGATCGCTGGCTGCGCGGCAAGACCGAGAACACACTACCGCTGCGATCCGACGGCAGAGGATCAACATTCTTTGCACCCTCATCGTCGCCCTTGCCGCATTCCTCTTCCCTGCGACGACCCCAGCACAGCAGCCCCCTGTGCGAAAACCATTCCACGCCGTCGCCTTCTACACCACGAACGGCGAACAAGACCACATCGATTTCGCCCTGCAAGCGCTGCGCTTCTACGGCGACTTCGCCAAGAAAAACAATTTCACTCTGACTTCCACGACGGACTGGACCGACATGAGCGCCGACAAGCTCAAAGACACGCAGCTCGTCATCTGGCTCAACGATTTTCCGCACACGCCCCAACAGCGCAAAGTCTTCGAGGGCTACATCGCCCACGGCGGCGCGTGGCTCGGCTTTCACGTCGCCGCGTACAACGACGACAGCACCGGTTGG
>DATAMU010000104.1:0-1569 GCA_036266605.1 Candidatus Acidiferrum sp.
GACGCGTATCCGCGCGACGAAGAAAACATGGTGTCGAGTCACAATGATTTAAAACCGGAAAACGTTTTGTTTGACGGCGAGCGCGTATGGTTAGTTGATTGGGAAGCGGGGTTCTTAAACGATCGTTACTTGGATTTGGCAGTGGTCGGAAATTTCTTGCTCGCAAGCGAAGAGGAAGAGAAGAGATTCCTGAGCGGATACTTTGGAGCGGCGCCGACAGAATATCAGCTCGCTCGTTTGTACTTGATGCGACAGTTTTTGCACATTTCGTATGTTGCGGCGTTCTTGATGTTGCGAGCTGAGGTCAAGCCGGTGGATGGTGACGCGCCGGTTCGCGGCTATCGCGAATTCCACGACGGAGTGTGGGCCGGCGCAATCAGTTTGGCCGGAGACGAAGCACGAGCGGAATATGCGCGAGTCCATTTGAGGCAAGGTTTGGAGGAAATGCACGCACAGCGATTCGACGAGTCGCTGCGAATCGTGCGCGATTTTCACGGAGCCGATCGCGGTTGATGGAGTTCACAGCAGAAGTGACGGCTGAGAGATTCAGAGTCGATCATCGGAGGCGAAAACGTGGATGAAACGACGCGAAGTTTGAAGATGCAGGAGCACTATGCAACGGTGCAAGAAGCGGAGCGGCTTGCTGCGGGAGTTGGAGAGCTAGAGCGGCTGCGCACGCAGGATGTGCTGAAGCGGCATTTGCCGAAGGCGCCCGCGCGGATTCTGGATGTGGGAGGCGCGGCGGGCGTTCATGCGTTGTGGCTAGCGCGCGATGGATACGAAGTACATCTCAGCGATCCTGTGCCGAAGCATGTGCAACAGGCGGAGGAAGCTTCGCGACTCCAGACGCAGTTTCCGATTGCGAGTTGCGCGGTTGGAGATGCGCGAAACATCGAGCAGCGTGACGAAAGCGCCGACGGAGTGTTGCTGCTGGGACCGTTGTATCACTTGACCGAACGAGCAGATCGAGTGAAGGCGCTGTGCGAGACACATCGCGTTTTGCGTCCAGGCGGCCGCGTGTTTGCAGCGGCAATTTCGCGATTTGCTTCGTTGATGGATGGGCTATCGCGCGATCTGGTCGCCGATCCGAGATTCGTCGAGATCTTGCGGCAGGATTTGAAAGATGGGCAGCACCGCAACCTTACAGACAATCCGCAATATTTCACGACGACGTTTTTTCATCATCCGCACGAACTAAGGCAGGAGATCGAAGACGCAGGATTCACATTCGAGAAGACAGTTGCCATCGAGGGACCAGTCTGGGTGATGGGAACTTTTTCAAAACATTGGGACGACCCAGCGAAACGCGCGTTGCTGCTGGAGCTTTTGCGCGCGGTCGAAGAAGAGCGAGCGCTGCTTGGCTCATCGGCACACATGATCGGAGTTGGGAAGAAGTGACGCGCCGAACTGGTCGGAACGGAAAGCCCGACGGAAAATCGTCAACGTCACTTCCAACCGAAGGTCCGGGACCGTCGAGCATTCTTGCGGATGCTCTCAAGATGACGGGCTTTTTATTTTCCGGGTTCGCAAATCGGTGCGAAGAATCGCGCGCTATTTCAACTCGCGAAG
>DATAMU010000105.1:0-3470 GCA_036266605.1 Candidatus Acidiferrum sp.
GCGAAGAAGTTTCTCGAGCGAGCGTGGCTCTTCGTGCCGTCGTTCGGCGGAGTCTCTGGAATCGTCGCCGAGCGAGCGGACCTTGGTGCTTGGACGCGGAGGCTCGGCTTCTCGAATTTTCTTGAGCACGGCGGCGAGGCCTGCTTCGCGGAGCTCGTGGGTACTCAGCGGGAGCGCACCGACCAACAATTCATAGAGGATGACGCCGAGCGAGTAGACGTCGGTGCGCGTGTCGATGTTCTGGTCGGTCAGATCGGATTGCTCGGGGCTCATGTAGGCCGGTGTTCCGACGATCGTCCCCATTTGCGTGAGCAGAGTGTCGTTGGTGAGGTGATGGGCGACGGCTTTGGCGAGACCGAAGTCGATGATTTTGGGGATGGGCCTGTCGTCTAGGACTTGCACCAAGATGTTGGAGGGCTTCAGGTCGCGGTGAATGATGGCTTTCTGATGCGCGTGCTGGACGCCTTGGCAAACCTGAGCGAAAAGTCGCAAGCGCTCGACGATCGTCAAACGATTCTTGTCGCAGTAGTCGGTGATCGGGAGACCGGGGACGTACTCCATCACGAAGTAAGGACGACCATCTTCGGTGGAAGCGGCGTCGAAGACCTTGGCGATGTTCGGATGCTCCATCAGCGCAAGGGCCTGACGTTCTGAATCAAAACGAGCGAAGACGGCGCGCGTGTCCATGCCTTGTTTCACGAGCTTCAAAGCGACGGTACGGCGGAGGGGGCTGAATTGCTCGGCGAGCCAAACTTCGCCCATGCCGCCTTCGCCGAGTTTGCGGAGCAGGCGATATGGGCCGATCTTGATGGGGTCGGCGCTGCCGGCGCTGTGAGACAAAGTTGCGTCGTTGTCTTGATCTTGCGAGGGATTCGCAGGGTCGAACATAGATGGCCTCTTCCATGACGAGAATCGGCGTCATGAACCTGGTGAAGAAGTGGGGTTGAGGTGATTTTCCCGGAAACGAAAGAGGAGAACAATGCGAATTTCAAAAGTCGGCGACGAACCTTACGCCGTGTGAGGCTCGGCAGAAGCGAGTTCGTGATCCGGCGTGGTTCCGAGTCGATGATTCCAGGCGGGATCTCGCCAGAAGCCGAGCAAGCCGAGGATGACGAGATTGGGGAAGAGGAGTGGGGCGAAGGGTGGAGCGCCGTGGACGAAGTTTGCGAAGGGGTGGATGGAGGGGCCAGCTAAATTTGCGCGGGCGTGGAGGGCGAAGCCCCATAGGCCGACTATGGCTTCGAGAGCGAGGATGGCGACGCAAAGAAATACGAATGGGCGCGAGGGCGGAAGCACAAGCGCGGCGATGAGAAAGCCTACGGCGAGGGCGCTGGCCCAGACGGGAATCCATTCGGCGGCGCTGAAGAATCCGTTGGTGGCGTGATCGGCGAGGCTGAGAACGAAATTGCCGAGGAAGCCGCCGGCGGTCATCAGCAGAATCCACTGGCGCCATTCTGAAGTTTCGTTTTTGACCATGCGATTCATGATGAGCAGGAAGCCCAGTCCGGTGTAGGACAGAGGGGCGACGAAGGGGGCGGAGTAGGTGAGGCTTCGGAGGGTGCGCTCGTAGAAGAAGGCGCTATCGAGATGAAAAATTACGCCTGCCAGACCTACGACGATGGAGGCGGCTCCCACTAAGCCGCCGATAATTTTCCACCATCGGAGATGCGCGCGCTCTGCCACGAGACCGATCACGAGCAGAAGAGGAGCCGCGATCGAGAAGTAGAGTGGGATGTATTCGGCGGGGCGGCGGAAGTCGTTCATCGAATGGGCGAGATAAATATCGAAGGCGAGAAAGCCGAGATTGGAGATGACAAATGCTTCGAGCAAAAAACGCGGTTCGAGCCAGGAACGATCAGTGCCGGCCTGCATGCTGCTTCCTTAAATCTTCGGCCATAAATTTGAGCTCGACGGTCTTGCGAAGCATGGGATAGTTGCCGTGCCATTGGACAAAGTCGGCGCCACCCATGAAGGCAGCGTGTTTCGAGGTGCGGCCGTCGTAGTGCCAGAAGTCGAAATATAGAAAATCGATCGGCTGGGAGAATGGCGGGCCGCTGATGGTGCCGTCTTTTCGAAGTCCGTCGACAATATCTTTTGCCGCGGTAACTTTTTGGTTTGTGGTTTCCACGACTTGTTCCGCCTGCTGATAGACGCCGTCGATCAGGCCTTTGGTGTGGCACTGGTTGCAGACGAGCTTCATTTTGGTTTGCGCTGCGACGTATTGAGGACGTTTCTTGGTGACTGCGTCGGCGAGGAAATAAGAGAGCCGCTCGGAAGGATCGTGCGTCATACCGATGCCGTTGATGCCCGACATGTGACAGGTGGCGCAGGTCGGAACAAACATGTCGCGCGTCGTGAGCTTGCTGGGTTCCACCGAAAGATTGAGGAGAGATTCCTGGGCGGCGAACATCAGGCCGTGCTTGGATTCCTCGTAGATTTCGATTTGGGAGTGGTCGGGGCCGAGGTGGCACTGGCCGCACGTGCGCGGTTGGCGAGCGAGTGCGACGGAGCTTGTGTGGCGTGTGTGGCAGGTGGTGCAGTTGCCGATTGTGCCGTCGTCGTTTGGCTTGCCAATGGAGTGGCATTGCTCGCAACCGCTCGTCATGGCCGAAGCGCCCTCTAGAGTGACGAATGGATGCGGAGGGCGTTTTACGCCGCCGGGTTGGTAGGTTTCGGCGAAAGCGACCTGTTCGGGCGTGAAGGCTTGCTCGCCACGAACGGCAGCCCAGGAAACGGCGGCGTGGCGACTGTGCAGAAATTCCTGATAGATCTGTTCGTGGCATCGACGACAATTTCCGGCGGTGATGTGGCCTGCGGTCACGACGAACCCGTTGTGGTCTTTGCTTTTCTGGCCTTGCGCGGGCTGATGACAGTCGAGGCAGTTGACGCCGCGTTCGGCGTGCTTGCTCATTTCATATTCGTGAACGATGGAATATTGGGTGCGCGAATGGCAGTCGGCGCACTTACCGCTGGCGCGAACTAATTCGGCGCGGGGCTGCTCGGTTTCGGACTTAGGGCGAGCTCGATTGATCAGAAAGGCGGCGACGATCATCGCGAAGGCGATGGTGACAGCGACAAAGACGTGGCGAAAGGGCACGAAGCACCGTCCAGATTGGGAAGAGAATGCCACCTAAGAATCGGGGAAACAAGATGTTTCAACTACCACTAAACATTGTCAGAGTTATTTAATTTTCGAATGATTAAAAGGCGGTAGTTTGCGCCGAGAGAGATGGCGACCGTTTTGGGAAGAATCGTTATAATTAGAAGCGGAGGAGTGGGTGAGCGGTTGAAACCGGCGGTCTTGAAAACCGTTAGACCCGAAAGGGTCTCGGGGGTTCGAATCCCCCCTCCTCCGTATTTCCCTCGCGCTCCTGCACTGACTCCGCCCACACGCTGGCCCTTCGCGTTCGCTTGAACCGTGGCGATCAACATTCCAATCAGCACACAACTATCCTCCTCGAAAGTGTAGG
>DATAMU010000106.1:0-6114 GCA_036266605.1 Candidatus Acidiferrum sp.
ACAGGTGCGAAAGCTTCTTCAAGGAAAAGTACGAAGGCTAGTTGTGGATGTCGATTTTTGCGTTTGCAGTTCGACGTAGAAGTGAGGCCGAGAATTGAGATTCAAGGCCATGGATACCAACTCAGGAGAAAGACGATGCGATACATGATGATCGTGAAGGCGAGCAAAGACTCGGAAGCGGGAGTCATGCCGAGCCAGGAATTGATCAACACAATGGGGAAATATAACGAAGAGCTGGCGAAAGCAGGCGTTCTGCTCGATGCGGCGGGATTGCAGGCGAGTTCGAAGGGCGCGCGCGTGAAGTTTACGGCGGATGGAAAGAAGACGCTGGTCGATGGGCCGTTTACAGAGTCGAAGGAGCTCGTCGCCGGTTATTGGATTATTCAGGTGAAGTCGCCCGAGGAGGCTCGCGAGTGGGCGAAGCGTGCGCCGTCACCGCATCCCGGCCATGAATGCGAAATCGAACTGCGCCGGTTCTTTGAGATGGAGGACTTTGCGCCGACCGAGGGACTGAATAAGCAGATCGAGATGTCGAAAGATGTGCAAAAGCAGAAAGGGAAGTAGGACGCAAAAAAAACGATAGAGCGTGTCGATTTCGCCGTTTGCCATTCGACGAGTAAATGAGGCCGGGAATTGAGATTCGCCGGCCTCTGAAACTCAATAGGAGCGAGTGCCGATGAAATTCATGCTGATTTTGAAGGCGACCAAAGACTCCGAAGCCGGGAAGATGCCCAGCGAGGAAACGATCAACGCGATGGTGAAATACAACCAGGAACAGGCGAAGGCGGGAGTCTTAGTTGATGCGGCGGGATTGTATCCGAGCTCGACGGGGGCGCGCGTCAATGTTTCAGCGAACGGGAAGAAGACGGTGATTGATGGACCGTTTACAGAGTCGAAGGAACTGGTCGGGGGCTACTGGCTCATCAATGTGAAGTCGATCGAAGAAGCGGTCGAGTGGGCGAAGCGCACTCCGACGACTCCGGGACAGGAAGTTCAGATTGAAGTGCGCCAGTTCATTGAGTTTGGGGAGGACTCGTAAGGCAAGCCAGGGCAACTACTCAGACTCATGCAGGGGAATGACGATGCGATTCATGATGATCGTGAAGGCGAATCAAGAGCAGGACAAGAAGACCATCGCAGAAAAGAAGGCGAGCGAGAAGCTGATCGGAGAAATGCGGAAGTACAACGAGCAGCTGGCGAAAGCGGGAGTTTTGCTCGACCTGTCCGGGTTGCACGGGACTTCGAAGGGGACAAGGATCAAGTTTGCGCCGGGTGGGAAGAAAACGATTGTCGATGGGCCGTTCACGGAGTCGAAAGAGTTGGTCGCCGGCTTTTGGATTATTGAAGTGAACTCACGCGAAGAGGCGATCGAATGGGCGAAGCGTGCTCCGGCGCCGCATGGTCCGGATCAGGAGTCCGAAATCGAAGTACGACAGTTCATCGAGCTCGAAGACTTCCTGCCGAATGAGGCGATTGCGAAGTACGAAGAAGTCGCGAGGATTCGTTTGGAAAAGCTTTCAGAAATGAGGAAGGTCGAGCGAAAAACAAAGTGAAGTGGTGCGGCGGCCAGAAGAAAAGTTCATAAGCGTTTGTGTTTGGGCTGTTGATTTCGATGTAGCAGTAAGTTTCAAAAATCAGGAGGGACTACGATGAAATTTCTGAGCATTTATAAAACGGCGGAGAGAAATACCGGTCCGACCCAAGCGGAGATGGACCAAATGGGCAAGATGATCGAAGAAGGGTTTAAATCGGGGAAGCTGGTAGCGACGGAAGGCTGTTTGCCGTCGCAACTCGGCGCACGCATTCGCCAGACGAACGGACATGCGTCGGTAGTTGACGGACCCTTTACCGAGTCGAAGGAAGTCGTTGGCGGTTTTGCGATCCTCCAAGCGAACTCAAAAGAAGAGGCGATCGAGTACGTGAAAGAGTTCATGCGGCTAGCCGGCGATGGCGAGTGCGAGTTGCGCCAGCTCTACGAAGTGGCGGCGGACACTTGCGCGAAAACGGCGAATCAGTAAGGGACATAACCTACAAGCGAGAATTCAGCGGATTCCCGCTGAGAACGAATCGTGAGTGACACGCACAAAGCGATCGAAGCGGTATGGAGGATCGAGTCGGCTCGGCTGATCGCCGGGCTGACTCGGATCGTTCGCGATGTGGGTGTGGCCGAAGAGTTGGCGCAGGATGCGCTGATCATCGCGCTGGAGAAATGGCCCGAGAGCGGGGTTCCCGACAATCCAGGCGCGTGGCTGATGGCGACGGCCAAGCATCGAGCGATCGATCACTTTCGCCGAAATAAATTACTCGAACGAAAGCACGAGGAACTCGGCCGAGAATTGAAGAGCCAGCAAGAGTCCGCCATGGCGAACTACGAATCCGACAACTTGGATGATGAGATCGGGGACGATTTGTTGCGGCTGGTTTTTATTTCGTGCCATCCGGTCTTGTCTACCGAAGCGCGCGTCGCGCTGACGTTGCGCTTGCTGGGTGGACTGACGACAGTGGAAATCGCGCGAGCGTATGTAGTGCCGGAGCCGACGATCGCGCAGCGGATCGTGCGGGCGAAGAGGACGCTGAGCGAGGCGAAGGTTCCGTTTGAGATTCCGCGCGGCGCGGATTTGAAGGCGCGGCTGGCGTCCGTACTCGAAGTGATCTATCTGATTTTCAATGAAGGATATTCGGCGACGGCGGGCGAAGACTGGATGCGCCCTGCGCTGTGCGAAGATGCGCTGCGGTTGGGGCGCATTGTGGCGGGACTGGTGCCGAATGAAGCTGAAGTGCATGGTCTCGTGGCGCTGATGGAAATCCAGGCGTCGCGGATGCATGCGCGGACGAATGCGAAAGGCGAGCCGATTTTGTTGCTCGATCAGGATCGCTCGCGGTGGGATCGCGTTTTGATTCGTCATGGCCTTGGCGAACTCGATCGAGCTGAGGCGCTCGGAGGCGCGCTAGGCCCGTACGCACTGCAGGCGGCGATCGCAGCCTGTCATGCGCGCGCGACGGGCGGAGACGACACCGATTGGGGGCGTATTGCGGCGCTTTACGATGCGTTGGCGCAGCTCACGCCGTCGCCGATCGTGGAGCTGAATCGCGCGGTGGCGCTTGCGATGGCATTTGGTCCGGCAGCGGGGCTTGAGTTGATCGATCAGATCGTCGCGAGTGGAGCGTTGAAGAACTATCACTTGCTGCCGAGCGTCCGTGGGGATTTTCTCTTCAAGCTGGGGCGCTTCGCGGAAGCGCAGGATGAATTTTTGCGCGGCGCTTCGCTGACGCAAAATGCGCGCGAGCGCGATTTTTTGCTGGGACGGGCGCAGAAGTGCGACGTCGGTTCGGCGCCGAACTGACTCCACAAAATTGGCTAGACCCGTAACCTCACCTGCCGTTGCACAATCGAATCGACAGCGAACGAATTAACGGGAGACTCCATGTCGGAAATGGCGAAGGGCACGTTTGAAGTGAAGGTGACTCCGGTTGCGGCGGATACCGGAGACGATTCGGGGATCGGACGGCTTACGCTCGATAAGAAATTTTCGGGCGACCTCGAAGGCACGAGCCGAGGGCAGATGCTCGGTTTTCGATCGGCGACGGAGGGTTCGGGTGGCTACGTCGCGCAGGAGAGGGTTACGGGCAAGCTGAGCGGTCGCAGCGGCAGCTTTGTTCTGCAGCACATCGGCACGATGAGAAAAGGCAGCGCGCCCGTGATGAATGTGACGGTCGTGCCTGATTCCGGGACCGGCGAGCTTGCGGGAATCTCGGGCACGATGACGATCATCATCGCGGGTGGCAAACATTCGTATGAGCTTGCATACGAGCTGAGCTGAGCTTCGCGGCGCAATTGTGGTTGAAGTTTACGCCGGGCGGAGCGAGCCCCGCCCCTACAAAGAAACCTACGCGTCTTCGCCGAAGAGCTTGATGTCGGCGGGGCCTTCCTGGAGCGGCGCGCGCTGGCGACCCTGCACAATTTCGCGAATTTGCTCGACGATGTCGGGATTGGCGAGGGTCGTGATGTCGCCTGTATCCATGTGATTCGAAATGGCTGCGAGCACGCGGCGCATGATTTTGCCGCTGCGCGTTTTCGGCATGTCGGGAACGATGTGAATCATCTTCGGGCGCGCGATTTTGCCGATCATCGTTTCGATCGTCGAGGTTACTTTGTCCTGGATTTGCTTTGACGCGGTGATGCCCGGCTTCAGCGAAATGTAAACCACCGGGACGCGGCCTTTCACTTCATCGACGGCGGGAACGACCGCTGCTTCCGCGATATCCGAAATGCTCAGGCAGGCGGACTCGACTTCCTTCGTGCCAAGGCGATGCCCCGCGACGTTGATGACGTCATCAACGCGGCCGAGAATGCGATAGTAGCCGTCGGCCGGAAGCGCCGCGCCATCGGCAGCGTAGTACGGCCAATCGCGCCAATCCTTGCTATTTGGGTCTTTGCAGTATTTTTTGTAGTACTGATTTACGAAGCGTTCCGGGCTGCCCCAAATCGTCTGCATGATTCCCGGCCACGGATTGCGAATGCAAATATTCCCCGCGGTGCCCGCCCCGGCTTTTAATTCTTTTCCGTTCTCATCCCAAATCACAGGGTAAATTCCGAGCGCGGCAGGTCCTGCGCTGCCCGGCTTCATCGCATCGAGCGCCGGCTTCGTCGCGATTAAGACTCCGCCGGTTTCCGTTTGCCACCACGTATCGACGATGACCGCTTCGCCTTTGCCGACGACTTCGTGATACCAGCGCCAGACATCGGGCTCGATGGGTTCGCCGACCGTGGTCATGTGCTTGAAGTGGTAGTTGTATTTTTTTGGCTCGTCGCCCCCGGCCTTGCGCAGCATGCGAATCGCGGTCGGCGACGTGTGGAAGATGTTGACGTCGAGGCGTTCGGCGATGCGCCATGGACGGCCCGCGTCGGGGAACTGCGGCACGCCTTCGTACAAAACGCTCGTCGCGCCGAGCGCCAGCGGGCCGTAGACGATGTAGGAATGGCCGGTGATCCAGCCGATGTCGGCCATGCACCAGTAGACGTCGGTTGGATGCATGTCCTGGTAAAACTTCGAGGTGCCCGCGGCATATGCGAGGTAGCCGCCGGTACGATGCTGGCAGCCTTTCGGCTTTCCGGTCGTGCCGCTCGTGTACATGAGGAAGAGCGGTGCGTCGGCGTCCTGCGAAACCGGCTCGACGATGTGATTGTGATAGTCGTGCAGGATGTCTTCGACGAAAAAGTCGCGTCCCATGATCATCGGCGATTCCGAACGGTAGTGGCGATGGTAGCGTTTCCAGACCAGCACCTTGTCGACCTGCTGGCCTTCTTTTGCGGCCGTTTCGACCGCGACGTCGGCGCTCGCTTTGTGATCGACCCACTTGCCATTGCGCCAGTAACCGTCCGCATAAATCAACACGCGGCTGCCGGAATCGGCTGCGCGCAAGCCGCAGGCTTCGCCGCTGAATCCGCCGAAGACGACGGAATGAATCACGCCGAGACGCGCGCATGCGAGCATCGTGATCGGCAGCTCGGGAATCATCGGCATGTGAATCGTGACGCGATCGCCCGCTTTTAGTCCGGCAAAATCGCGCAGCATCGCGGCGGTTTCGTTCACGCGGCGATAGAGTTCCTGGTAGGTGATGACCTGCGCGGCTTCGTGCTCCGGCTCAGGCACGAAGATCAGCGCAGCTTTATTTTTGTGTTGCGCGAGATGGCGATCGACGCAGTTGTAGCAGGCGTTGAGCTTGCCGCCGACGAACCATTTCCAGAATGGCGGATTGCTGGTGTCGAGCGTCGTGTGCCAGTAGTGGTCCCAGTCGAGAAGATCAGCGTAGGCGCGGAAACATTCGGGGAAGTTCGCCTCGTCGAATTGCGCGACGAACGCGGGATCATTGAGATTTGCCTGTCCGATGAATTTGGCGGAAGGGAAGAAGAGATCCTCTTCCTTCCAGTGCACGGCGATCTGGGCTTCGTTCTCTTTTGGTGTTGCCGCGGCTTTTGGTTCTTGATGTTTAGCCGGAGTTGCCGCCGCGTGTTTGGCGGCCATCACCGTCGGTTCTTTTTGGTGCGATTTTGCAACGGCCTTCGATTTCGCTTTTTTCTTGGCAGACTTGGCCACGACGAGGCTCCGTTTG
>DATAMU010000107.1:0-2397 GCA_036266605.1 Candidatus Acidiferrum sp.
GGCGTGCAGCGGCAGATCGGAAATGCGTGGCTCGCGGAAGTGAACTATGTGGGCACGCGTTCGACGCATCTGGATGTGCTGTCGGATTTCAACCAACCCACGATCGTCGGCAATTTGAGCACGGGGATCGCGCCTTATTCGAACTTCGGTTATGTCGAATATACGAGCCCGCTCGGCGCTGGGAAGTACAACGGACTGGAGGCGACGTTGTCGCGCCGGTTCACCAACGGGTTGAGCATGCGCCTGGCATATACGTATTCGCGGAGCCTCGACAACACGCCTGAAGAGCTTGAGTCGAACTCGGGTGCAGCGCCAAACGGACGGAACTACGCGGCGTGGTACGGGCCGAGCGATTTCGACATCCCGCATCGCGTGGCGCTGAGCTATGTTTACGACTTGCCGTTCGGCAATGGGCGGCGGTTTGTGAACTCGGGATTGTTGGCGAAGATCGTCGGTGGATTCCAGACGTCGGGCGTGTACACCTACTACAGCGGGCATCCGTTCACGGTAAACGAAGGTGGGACGCTGGCAGCGGGGCTTGATCCGTTCGGGCAGGCGACGGCGGTACCGAATGTGGTCGGCCGTCCGGTGATTGTGGGCGATCCGAATTGCTGGTTCTTTGTGTCGTCAAACAAGGCTTGCACCGCGTTGGAGCCGTCGCTTGCCGATGCGTACCAGATCACCGCGACAGGCGTAGTGGGTAACAGCGGGCGCAACACACTGCGGGGGCCGCATACGAACGTGTTTGACTTCTCGCTCGTGCGCGACTTTCCAATCAAGGAATCACTGAAGCTGCAGTTTCGCTGGGAAGTTTTCAACCTGTTCAATGCGGTGTTGTTTGGTCAGCCGAACAACAACGCGACGAGCGGGGCGGCGGGACAGATCACGACGCTTTCGGGCGATCCGCGTGTAATGCAGTTTGCCCTGCGGCTGTCGTTCTAAGACCCGAGAGCTGGCAGCAACATTTCAATCAACCTTTCTGCTACGGCGTGGGTGCTTCCTTGCGAAGCATTCACGTCGTAGCATTTCGACGTTGGGGCTTATGTTGAGATAACGCAGAACGAGAGACGAACCACAATGCGATTCCTATTTCACAGATTATTTGGCAAACGCGTTCCTATCGCAGACTACATCGCGTTGGCGATCTGCGCGCTGTTCGGCATGACATCGTTGGTGCTGGCGCGAACACCGATGCCGAATGCGGCGCGTCCTGGAGCGCGGTCGGTGATGGATGCGCACAATTGCTACCCGTATTTTGGGTGGTGGAACGACCGGATCGATCGGGCATTGTCCGCCGGGACGCCGCTGGCGATCGAACAGGACTTACTGTGGTACACAGACAAACGCACTGGGCAGTCACGGTCGATTGTCACGCACGGCGTACCTTCAACGGGGCACGAACCGAACATGAAGGATTATTTTTTCGAGCGTGTGCGGCCCGTTGTCGAAAATGCGCTGAAATCAGCGGATCATCACGACTGGCCGCTGATTACGCTGAACCTCGATTTTAAGAGTGAAGAGCCGGGGCATCTTGAGGCAGTCTGGAAGTTGCTTACCGAGTATCGCGATTGGCTGACTACGGCGCCGCGCGGAGCACAAATCGGCGAGGTTAGCCCGCTCGACGTGAAACCAATTTTGGTGCTGACTGGGGAATCGGATGCGCAGAAGGCGATTTTCTACGATCGCGTACCGGAGGGTGAAGGCCTGCTTGTTTTTGGCGCAACGCACACGCATACGGCAAATATCACGGCCGGGCCTAACACCATCGCACCCGACGCGGCGGATAACTATCACCGTTGGTGGAACAACGCGTGGAATCTGATCGAACCGGGCGGCCAGCCAAATGCGGGTGAGTGGACGCCAGAGAAAGAGAAGCGGCTCGACGACTTCGTCGCTTATGCGCACCAGCGCGGATTCTGGATTCGCTTTTACACGTTGGACGGAGAAACAGTTCAGGAAGAGAGTTGTCGAGGACTATTCCACGGATATAACTTTGGCAGCCGGGTAGCGGCGGAGCAACGGTGGCGCGCGGCCGCAAAGGCGGGTGTGGACTACATCGCCAGTGATCAATACGAAGAACTGGGACAGATGTTAAAGGAGTAGCGTAGAAGAGCACAGACGGTGGTGGGCCTGGGAGGATTCGAACCTCCAACCAGTCGATTATGAGCCGAATGCTCTAACCATTGAGCTACAGGCCCGCCGAGTCGTTTCCTACAATACCGCGACTGGCTAAGCGCGCCAAGGTCCTGGCATAACCCGAAATGTGGCGGATTTTTTGGCGGGCGAATTTTTAGAAGCGACTTGGGAGTAATAGAGGCAACATACGCGCTTTGGAGAAACGGCTCCCGCTGCATGAAGTCGGAGGAACTTGTCATCAAATGAGAGCCGTTAGCTGAT
>DATAMU010000108.1:0-1889 GCA_036266605.1 Candidatus Acidiferrum sp.
AAAACGGGCGCCCCGCCGAGAGTTGCGGTGTCGCTCGGTTCCAGCGTGCGGCCAAGCGCGGGTTTGACGCCTAGAGTCTCAAAATAATTCCCTGACACCAGATAGCCGTGGGATGCGTCGGTGTGCCCGCGATAGGTCAGAGCGACGCTGAGGCCGTCCATCGCCGCAAGCCCCGAGAAGACTCGGTTCTGATCACGCAGGGCTACATATTGGGGATACGAAAACGACTCCGCGCCTTCTTGGCCGGGTGCAGCGTCTTCGTCCGAGCTGACGTGCCCTTCGCGTGGACCGGGGGAATACAAGAGCACGAGCTGATCAGGGTTGGGGACGGGCAGGCGGCGCAGGATAACTTGCTGAAGAATCGTGAAGATACCGGCGTTGGCGCCGATGCCGAGGGCCAGGGTGAGGACAGCGATAGCGGTGAATGCCGGGTTCTTGGCCAGCATTCGAACTCCGAACCGGACATCGCGCCACAGGCCGCTCACTGCTTCTCCTTCGAACCTCAAACTCAAACTCAAACTCAAACTCAAACTCAAACTCAGAAGAGAACCGTGCGTTGGTGTAATGACGTTGCCGGGGCCTAAATCGTTTTTAGAAATCCACAATCAATCTGAAAGCTTCAGAAGCGCTTTTGGGTCGCCGGGTTGTCACTGCTATGCGTTATTCGTACCTCAGCGCCACCAACGGATCGACGCGGGTCGCGCGGCGCGCCGGGACGTAGCAGGCGACGACGGCAACCACGGCAATCAATACCAATCCGACCAAATAAATCGCCGGGTTCGATGCCTTGACGCCAAAGAGCAGCGACTCGCTGAGCCGCGCGAGCACGTAAGCCAGCGGCAGACCGACGAGCACGCCCGCGATCAACATCGAACCGACTTCCTTGACGATCAACAGGCGGATGTCGCCGGATTCGGCGCCGACGGCCATGCGGATGCCGATCTCGCGCGTGCGCTGCACGACGAGAAAGGCGAGCACGCCGTAAATGCCGAGTGCGGCGAGCATCGCTGCGAGTCCCGCAAAGGCGGCGGAGAGCCATGCAACGAGTCGCGCGCTGAACAGATCTTCTTCGACGATTCGATCCATCGTTGCGAGGTTGTAGACGGGGAGATTCGCATCGGTGTCGCGCACAACGCTCTGCATCGCGGAGGCGAGCTGCATCGGGTCGCGCTCGGTATTCACGTAAAAACTCATGCCGTCGAGTGTCTTACGCTGCGAATAGGGAACGTAGACGTAGGGATTTTCTGTGACCGACTTGACGTGATCCTGATTCATGTCGCGGACGATGCCGACGATCGTAATGTCGGGCTTCACTGTGCCGCTGCCGAAACAGAACTTCATGCCGATGGGGTTTCGCCCGGGAAAGAAGCGCTTGGCGACGGTTTCGCTGATCACGCCGACTTTTGGCGAAGTGGAGTTGTCGGCTTCGGTGAAATCGCGGCCGGAGACGAGGGGGACGCGGAACGTGGAGAAGTAGGTCGGGCCGGCGGCGATGTAATTTACGGTTTGCAGATCGTCGGGGACTTCGGCGCCGCCTTCCGCGGTGATGTTGCTGCCCGAGGTATCCCCCGTGAGCGCGCCGATTTCGGAGGACGTCACACCGCGGACACCGGGCAGGGCGGCGAGACGCTCGCGCAATTGATCGACGAGGCGAACCGTGCGCGGATAGTCATAACCGTTGAGCGCGGGCGCGATCGTGAAGGTGATGACGTGCTCGGTGCGGAGGCCGAGATCGACGTTGCGGAGATTCCACAGCGTTTTTGTGAAGAGCGCGGCTCCGGCGAGCAGCAGTATCGTGAACGCGACTTGGCCGGCGACGAGAGTTTTACGGAAGCGGACGTGGGCGACGCTGGCGGAGGAGGTCGAGCCTTGATCCTTGATGACGTCGG
>DATAMU010000109.1:0-8938 GCA_036266605.1 Candidatus Acidiferrum sp.
AGCTCGCCCGCACCAAGGCCGACGACCTCGAGAAGCGCCTCAAGGCTGGCGAAAAGTTCGACGCCGCTGCCAAGGCACTGGGTCTCGACCCCAAGGTGAGCGATTTGTTTGCGCGCAACGGTTCCATCGCCGGCGCGGCCAGCGGTAAACAGGTTTCAGCCGCGTTCCAGATGAAGACTGGCGATGTGGGTGCTCCTCTTTCGCTCGGAGCGAACTGGTTTGTCTACAAAGTTGCTGACAAACAGGAACCGAACCCCGACGATTTCGAAAAACAGAAGAAAGAATTGACCGATCAGGTCCTCCAACAGAAGCGCACGATGGCTTTTGAGGCCTTTCGCACCGCTCTGGAGAACCGTTTGCGCCAGGAAGGCAAGCTCCGCATCATGACCGAGAAGTTGAAGGATTTCGGTAATCTCGGCTAGTTAAACCGTTCATTATAAAACACTTAAAATTTAACATCACACCCCCTTGCCACCGGTGTACCGCCTCGGTACGCTATTTGTGTCCGTCCTGGTGGGTTTGACCCGGGTCCGAGAGTCAAAAACAGACGGATCCTCTTCCGCGACCTAAGTTTTAACTGAGTAAGCGCGATTTAGGGCCAAGCTCCGATCCCGAGAGTCCGCAACCTCTTTCTGACGGTGACAAACATGCCAGTCCGCTCCTCGAACGTCCGTAACGACTACCGCTGCAGCATCGAAAGGAATCAGGGCGGCAAGTACTGTGTCCGCATCCGCGTGCACTACCCCCGCCACGCGTGGTCGCTCGGGGTATTTTTTCTCGCCTCCAATTTCGATCGCGCCATGAAGAAGCTCGAAGAGTCTCTCGATTTCCTCCAGCGCCACGAAGAGAAGCTCTGGTTCTGGGGCGTCGATCGCGCGGAAGACATGGGCTTTTCCGCTGAGTTCCTCCGCGAGGTCGGAATGAAGCTCGACAAGCGCATCGAATTCCCGCGCAAGGCCGCGAATCTGGCGCTCGCACCCGAGCGAGCCGTCCCCGCTTCCGTACTAGGCCCAATGCGCCGAGGGCTTGCTGAATCCTTCGATATGGCTCCTCGCTCCGCCAACGCGGCCGACTGAAGCACGCTTTCCCGATCCCACTACTCGCAGCGCCATTCGCAACTCGTTCTCCGGCTTGACAACTTGTCCACGCGCAGCCATCATTCCGCGCACTTGTTACGCATCCGCCTTTAAGCCTCTGTTCGACTGATCCCAGTCATCACTCGAATCATCAGCGTGTCTAGCGGTCCGGGGCAAGGCGACGTGGAGGGAGAGAAGGAATGAGGACGAGTCAGAAACTGTATTTGCCGTTTTTACTGATTGGGCTCCTGGTTTTGGGGACGATCAGCGTGCGGGCGGCGAAGTCAACTACCGGCCAGTCGCAATCGACGGATCAGAGCCAGTCCGACAGCTCAACTACGACCAAGAAGAAGAAAAAGAAGAAGACCACCGGCGACACGACGGCCGATGCGAGCTCGCAGTCGGCCTCGAGCGACGATTCATCCACCACCACCAAGAAAAAGAAATCCAAGAAGTCCACCGCCGCGGCCGACGACTCGTCGCAAACCGCCCAGTCTGACGACTCAGCCACCACGACCAAGAAGAAAAAGTCCAAGAAGAGCACGGCCGCGGCGGACGATTCGCAATCGGCCGACACCAGCGCCTCGGCGGATTCCAGCACGACCACCAAGAAAAAGAAGTCCAAGAAATCGGCCGATGCCGACGCGTCTTCCGGGGCAGCCAGCGCCGACAATTCCGCGGCAGCAGACAGCTCCACGACTACCAAGAAGAAGAAATCGAAGAAGAGCGATACTGCTGCGGACGCCTCCGGCTCGGCGGCTGCCGACAACTCGGCCTCAAGCGACTCCAGCGCTACGACCACCAAGAAGAAGCGCACAAAGAAGTCGACCGATGCATCGGCCGAAGCTTCCCAGACGACCCCGTCCTCGTCCGCGTCGGGCTCATCGAGCGCCAGCTCAAATTCCAAGCCCGCCTCAACACCGGCGCCGGCTCCTTCGAGCGCGCCAGCCAGCAGCTCCAACGGCTCATCGAAGTCCGCCTCGACGGAAAAGGGCGCCCCGACGGCGCAACAGCAACCCCCACCCGCGAACAGCAACGGCATGGTGTGGGTCAACACCGATTCGGGCATCTATCACAAGCCCGGAACCCGCTGGTACGGAAAGACCAAGCAGGGTAAATATATGTCGGAAGCCGACGCGCAAAAGGCCGGCTACCGCGCAGCCGAAAAGGAATAGCGCGTAGTCAAATTCTTCGTGCAGTCGCAGCACACGCGCTCCCAACGAGCGCGTGAACTCGAAAGGAGATCGCAATGAACAAGCACTCGATTCGCATGATGTTGTTGGCTTTGCTGCTGTCGGTCGGGATGACCGCGTCGATTTCGTACGCTCACGCCAACGCCGCCAAGCAGGACACCGGCGCCGCGATGAAGGCGAAGTCCGCGGACAAGCTCGTGGACATCAACTCGGCTACCGCGGATGATCTGAAGGCGCTGCCGGGCATCGGCGACAAGTACTCGCAGAAAATCATCGACGGCCGGCCGTACGCCAAGAAGACCGACCTCGTCCGCAAGAAGGTCATTCCGCAGGCAACCTACAACAAGATCGCCTCGATGATCATCGCAAAGCAAAGCTAAGTCTAGGTGGCATTGCCGGAGGGGCGGCCGGAGCTGTGAGCCCGCCCCAATTTTTCAGGTCCCCGATTTTTTCAGGTCGATGGAGGGCATATGGGAATTTTCGATGAAGTACAGAAGATTGGCGGCTCGTTGCTCGGTGAAAATCATGCCGGCGCATTGAGCGCGATCACGGACTACATCAACAGTCCGCAGGTGGGCGGCATCTCGGGACTTCAAAAGATGTTCCAGGAAAAAGGTCTCGGCGGGATCGTCGGCTCTTGGATCGGCACCGGCCAGAACCTGCCGATTTCGGCGGACCAACTCAACAGTGTTCTGCACTGCGATGCGTTGAATCAGGTTGCGTCGAAGTTTGGCATCGATCCCAACATGCTGCAGTCCGCGATGACGCAGATCCTGCCGCACGTCGTTGATCAGATGACGCCGAACGGGCAGATTGCATCCGCCGCCGGAGCAGGCCAGTAGTCGCTGAGTATCTTCGAATGAAAAAGGCCGGAGACGTTGAGTCTCCGGCCTTTTTTTGATCGCGAAAGGTTTCGCCGTCCCGTTACTTCTCGCGGACGATGACTTCGCCTTGGCCGACGATCTGTTCGTTCAACCACAGTTTGTACTTGAAGCTCGCCGACTTCGTGCCCGGGCGCACCGGTCCGCTCAATAAGCGCATGCCCGCGGGAGCCTGAAACACGTTCGAACCAAATGGGCAGCGATTCACGTCAAACTCGACCTTCAGATTCCCCGCGTCGGAAATCCACGACACCTGGTCGCCCGGATCGAGCACCACCGCCTGCGGGATAAGTCCTACCAACACTGGGCGTTCCGCCATTTTTCCTCGCTCAAATTGTTTGCCATCAAAACGATAGCACACTTGCCGCACTGTAACCGCGCTGGCGCGACCACCGACTGACACTGCTGGTCTTTAGTCCAAATGAAGCTATGACCGCACCTGTCCCATAGTTCGCTTGACCCTCCTTTTCGCGCTCCGTAAACTGAATGAGCTGAATCGTGCTGCTGAGTTTGCCCCTGTTTCAAAAGCTCGCTCGCAAAACGCTCAGTTATACGGCGTCGCACGCGACACTTTTCCGTAGGAAATTTCACCGAGCATGGCCACAGCAACACGATCCCTGTCTATCCCCCTGCCGAATGGCGCGCGCATCTCCGTCGTTGGCGTAACGCCTTTTGCGCTGATGCATTTGCTGGCACTCGGGGTCTTTTTCGTATCGTTTAAGTGGTCGTACGCCGTCACTTGCGTAGCCCTGGTTTTCGGTCGGATGTTCTGGGTCACCGCTGGCTATCATCGCTATTTCGCGCATCGCTCCTTCAAGACGAGCCGCGTGTTCCAGTTCGTCATCGCGTTCATGGCCATGACGTCGGCGCAGAAAGGCGTGCTGTGGTGGGCAGCGCATCACCGGCATCATCATCGCTTTTCCGATCAAGAAGAGGACCTACACTCGCCGACGCTGTTCGGATTTTTCTGGTCGCACATCGGCTGGATTGTTTCCGACCGTTACAACGACACGCGCACGCATTACATTGCCGATTTCGCGAAGTTTCCCGAACTGCGCTGGCTCAACAAATATCATTGGGTCGCGCCGGCCACGCTTGGCGTTTCCCTCTATTTGATCGGCGGCCTGCCGCTGTTCCTTTGGGGATTCGTTCTGAGTACCGTCCTGCTCTGGCACGACACGTTTACGATCAATTCGCTTTCGCACCTATTCGGCACGGTGCGCTACAAAACGACCGACACCAGCAAGAACAATTGGTTTCTCGCGCTGCTCACGCTCGGCGAAGGCTGGCACAACAACCATCACCACTACATGGCTGCAGCTCGTCAGGGATTTTTCTGGTGGGAGATCGACATCACCTATTACATGCTGAAACTGTTTGCGGCTCTCGGTCTCGTATGGGAACTCCGCCAAGTTCCTACCCATTTGCTGCATTCGGATGAAGAGGAAGTCGAACTCGCGGCATAGTCCGCGAAAGCACCTCGCTGAGTCGCTCACCGTTCCGTAACTTCATTCCATCCCAACCAGTGTTAAACTTTTGCGGTTAATTCCCGAGGAGCAGACATGCGCAAACTCACCCGCCAGTTCCGCGCCGTAAGTTCAAGTCTTTTCAGCGTCGCCGCGATTCTGTTCTTTCTCGCGCCGGTCGCTCGCCCCGACACCATCATTCTCCACGACGGCGCCAGCTATTCCGGCAAGCTCGATGTCGGCCCCGACTCGCAGATCACCTTCACCGACGCGCAGGGAATTCAGTACAACTTTCCCCTGCGCGACGTGCAGTCCTTGGTATTCACTGCGACAAACGACATCGTCACGCTGCGCACCGGCAAGGTGTACTCCGGCCATTACACTGGCGACAATCCGATCCCCTTCATGGATGGTCAAGGAGTTGGCTACCAATTTCCGACGAAAGATGTCGCGTCGCTCGTTTTGACGCGCACACAGCCAGCGCCGCCTCCGGCTCCAGTCGGTCCCGCCAAGGTGATCCCGGTCGGCACCGAGATCACGATTCGCACCGACGACACGATCAACGCGCACGATTCGGGAACGGGCCAGCTTTATGGCGCGACCATCAGCCAGGACGTCTTCGACGCTAAAAACAACGTCGCGATTCCCGCGGGAACGCCTGCCAAGCTCGTAATTCGCGACATCGGCACCGGCGGGGCCGTCCACAGCGCCGATCTCGTGCTCGATCTCTTTTCCGTGACGCTCAAAGGCAAGGAATATCGCGTCGATAGCTCCGACGTGAACATCAACAACAAGCGCGGCGTCGGCGCCAACAAGCGCACTGCGGAATTCGGCGGCGGTGGCGCCGCGATCGGCGCGCTCTTCGGCGGCATCTTTGGCGGCGGCAAAGGCGCGGGAATCGGCGCCGCAGCTGGTGCGGGCAGCGGCCTCCTCACCCAAATCTTCACCCGCGGCAAGCAAGTCCAAGTCCCAGCCGAGACTTCCTTGATGTTCCGCCTTGATCAGACCCTGGTGCTGAAACCGCGCTAACTGGTAGCGCCAGCTTGTCCTGAGAAACGAAGGACGTCTCGCCGCTGTTTTTTCCGGATGAGCCTCGCGCTAGCTGATCGGCTTTGTGGGTCGCGGCTTCAGCCGCGACATATGGAACTAGCTTCGAGAAGGGCTTCAGCCCCTGAAGTCCTTCCTCATTTGTCACAAAATCGTTGCGCTGGCGGCTTGGGGCGCCCAACGGTGATACACTCCCACGCGAAATTCAGGAGAGTCTATCGTGCGAAAACGAAATTTGCTCGGACTGGCCGCGCTGGCGGCTTTTCTTTCCTTCCCGCTGAGCGGTCGCGCCCAAGACGAAGACTTCTCGAAAGTCCAAATTAAAGTCACCAAAGTCTCCGGCAACATTTACATGCTCGAAGGTGCCGGTGGCAACATCGCCGCCTCTGTCGGCGAAGACGGCATCGTCATCGTTGACGACGAATTCGCGCCGCTCGCCGAAAAAATCGCCGCCGCGCTGAAGAATCTCGGCATCACCGACAAGCCGGTCCGCTTCGTCCTCAACACCCACTATCACGGCGACCATACCGGCGGAAACGCTAACTTCGCCAAAGACGGCTCGACGTTGATCGCGCAAGACAACGTTCGCAAACGTCTGGAAGCGGGCGGCATCGCCGGCAACGGCGCCAGCGTGAAATTCGAAAATAAGCCGGCCGAGAAAGCCGCGCTCCCCATCATCACTTTTGAGCACGACGTCACCGTCCACCTCAACGGCGAAGACATTCGCGCGCTGCATTTTCCCGCTGGCCACACCGATGGCGACGCGATCATCTATTTCCCGAAAAACAATGTCGTCCACATGGGCGACGATTTCGTCCGCTACGGCTTTCCGTTCATCGATGTGTCCGCGGGTGGAAGCGTGCAGGGCATGATCGCCGCGTGCGAGAAGTCGATCGCGCAGCTGCCTGCCGACGTTAAAATCATCCCCGGCCACGGCGAACTCTCGAATACCGACGATGTCCGCGTCTTCGTCAAAATGCTGAAAGAAACCAGCGCCGCCGTTCAAGCCGCGTTGAACGCCCACAAGTCGCTAGATCAAATGAAGAAAGACAAAATCCTCGAGCCTTGGTCAAAATTCGCCGGCGACAAGCCCGCCGAAAACGAAAACGTCTTCATCGAAACCCTCTACAACTCGCTGACCAACACCAAAGGCCCATTCGTCAAACACAACTGACAAATCGTCGTAGCGCCGGCATCCTTGCCGGCGGTTTTTCTTCGTTCGCAAGTGAGGTATCGCTTTGTGGGTCGCGGCTTCAGCCGCGACGGAACAGCGGGATGCACTTGGGCTTTAGCCCCTGAAAACACGGGAATCCCCTATTCAGAAATGCTCCTGGCTCAAGCTCCTGCTGCTTTCACTCCCAGCTGCTGCAAAATCCCCAGCTGATCCGAACTCCCCCATCGCTCGACCAACTTCCCATTCTGAAAACGCGCAATCTGCACTCCGCGCGCCGAGATTTTCCGTCCCGTCGGCGCAAGCCCCATGAACTCTCCCTGATGCGTCCCCGTAATGGTGTACGCGAGCGCCACGCTATCGTCATCCGCCACCAATTTCTCCGCCGCGATGTTCAAATCCGGAAATCCCTTGCGCAGCTCTCCGAAATAATGGATGAATCCTTCAGGCCCGAGCCCTTGCCCCGGCCCCGGATCATGATCCAGCGCCGTCGCATCCACCACATCCCTCAGCCCTTCCAACTTCCCACTAACCACCGCCTCCCCAAACTTCACCTGCGCCGCAATATTCGCCTCTTTGCTCATCGCATTCCTCCGTTAAAACAATGTCGCTTCAAGCTTTGACGAATCTTGGATGATCCTCGCCGCGTAAGTGATATGTATTTTTTTGCCCGCACCCGCGTGCTGGGCTTTCCTCGATTTCGCCGGCTCCTAGGTACAATGAATTGTCATGTACTTAACGATCTCGACCACTCACCATCCAGCGACCGATCTCGGCTACCTGCTCCATAAACGCCCGGGCAAGCTGCATACCGTCTCCCTTGCTTTTGGTGATGCACATATTTTCTATCCAGAGGCCACCGCAGAACGTTGCACGGCAGCCCTCCTCCTCGACATCGATCCCGTCGGCATGGTTCGCAGACCTGGCGGCCCTTCCGGCGAAGGCGGCTTGCTCGATCAATACGTCAACGATCGCCCCTACGTATGCTCCTCATTCACAAGCGTAGCGTTAGCGCGGGCCTTCTCCACCGCGCTTGCCGGCCGAAGCAAAGATCGCCAGGATCTGGCCGATGCCGAAATTCCGCTCGAGATCAATCTCTCCGTCGTCCCGTCCCGTGGCGGCGAGGCTTTCCTTCGCAGCCTTTTCGGGCCGCTTGGCTACACCGTGCAATCAGCGCGGTTGCCACTCGACACACAATTTCCGGAATGGGGCGAGAGCCGCTACTGGAGCGTCGTTCTCTCGGCAAAAAAGCGCCTGCGCGACGTGCTCCAGCATTTGTACGTCTTGCTGCCAGTCCTCGACGACGACAAGCATTATTGGGTTGGCAAAGATGAAGTCGACAAGCTCCTCCTCCGCGGCGAAGGTTGGCTCTCCACGCATCCCGCGCGCGAAGAAATCGTTCGTCGCTACCTGAAGCATCAGGGCTACCTCATGCGTGAGGCGCAGGCGCGCTTGATCGAAGACGAAGGCGGCGACCCCGATGCCTCCGCCGAGGCGCACGCCGCTGAAGAAGGTGTCCTCGAAGAAAAAATCAGCCTCAACCAACAGCGCTTGGGAACGGTCCTCGCTGCACTACGGGAGACCGCAGCGAAGCGCGTTCTCGATCTGGGCTGTGGGGAAGGGCGCCTGCTTTCCATGTTGCTCGCCGATTCTTCCTTCACCGAAATCGTTGGTATCGACGTCTCTCCACGCGTCCTCGACCATGCATCCGACCGCCTCAAGCTCGACACGATGCCACCTCGCAAACGCGAACGCATTAAGCTGTTGCAAGGCTCGTTGATGTATCGCGACGCGCGCTTGAGCGGATTCGATGCGGCCGCCGTCGTCGAAGTGGTGGAGCATCTTGATCCGCCTCGTCTTGCGGCGTTCGAACGAGTTCTCTTTGAGTACGCGCGCCCCGCGAACATCGTGATGACAACGCCAAATCGCGAATACAACTCGAAATTCGAAACGTTGCCGGCTGGCTCTTTCCGTCACAAAGATCACCGCTTCGAATGGACGCGTGAGGAATTTCGCGCCTGGGCTACGGCCGTCTCGTCGAAATATCGATACACTGTTTCATTTCTTCCCGTTGGTCCAGATGATCCCGCGATTGGTTCACCCA
>DATAMU010000110.1:0-6810 GCA_036266605.1 Candidatus Acidiferrum sp.
CGATACGAAGCCGTACGCGACGCGGCTTAAGGAAGCCCGCAAGAAGCTGGGGATGAACGACGCCGTGATTACCGCCGAGGGCCAACTCGCCGGCCGACCGGTGGTCGTATGCGCAATGGAGTTCAATTTCATCGGCGGCTCGATGGGTGCGGTTGTCGGAGAAAAAGTCACGCGCGGTGTCGAGCTGGCGATGGATACGAGGCAGCCGCTCATCGTTATCTCGTGCTCAGGCGGAGCGCGCATGATGGAAGGCACCATCAGTCTCATGCAGCTGGCGAAAGTCTCGGCGGCGCTGGCGCGGCTCGATGATGCGAAAGTGCCGTACATTTCGGTTCTCACCGATCCGACGACCGGTGGAGTAACCGCCAGCTTTGCGATGCTCGGCGATCTCAATATCGGCGAGCCCGGCGCGCTCATCGGATTCGCCGGCCCGCGCGTCATTGAGCAAACGATTCGACAAACGTTGCCCGACGGCTTTCAACGTTCGGAATTTTTGCTCGAACACGGATTTCTCGATGCGGTTGTCCCCCGCAAAGAATTGAAAACGTTTATCGCATCCTCGCTGGATCTTCTGCTGAGTTAGTCCGGGCCTCGCGTTATGAACTACGAAGCCGCAGTTCGATACCTTCTTTCGCTCGGCAGGGAACTCGCCGCGCCGACGCAGGCGTCGGCTGCAAAGTTCGATCTCGAAAACATCACCGTTCTTTCCGAGCGGCTCGGTTCTCCCCATCGTGCATATCCTTCGGCGCACATCGCGGGTACGAATGGAAAAGGTTCGACTGCGGCGTTTCTCGAGGCGATTTTGCGCGACGCAGGATTTCGTACGGGTCTGAACACCTCGCCGCATCTAGAGCGCATCAACGAACGGATTCGGGTATGCGGTGACGAAATCAGCGATGAAGCGTTTGCGGATGTCTTATCGCGCGTTCAGACGATCACGGAAGAACTGCTCGCGACAGGGAAGTTGCGCGCCCATCCGACGTACTTCGAATGTGTCACGGCGATGGCATTCGAATATTTCGCCCAGCAGCGCGTCGAGTTTGGCGTATTCGAGGTGGGGCTCGGTGGACGGCTGGATTCGACCAATATCCTGACGCCCGTCGTCTCGATCATCACGCGCGTCGACTTCGATCACGAGAATTTCCTGGGTCACTCGCTCCGCGAAATTGCCGGAGAGAAAGCGGGCATCATCAAGGCGGCGGTTCCGGTTGTTGTGGCGGAGCAAAGGCCCGAAGCTCGCGAAGTGATTCGAAATCGAGCGAAGGAATTGCTGTCGCCATTCATTGAAACGAGCGAAGTGTTTCGCATCGAGAAGGAATCGATGGAACGCGGGCACGTCCGCGCAACGATTACCGAGGTCGAAACGGGTTGGAGCATCGAACTAGCGCCGAGTCTGCCGGGCCGCTTCCAGCTGCAAAACGCGCTTAACGCTGTCGCGGCGATACGTTTGTTACAGAAAAGGGGATTTCGCGTTCCCGACGACTCCATCGCGCGCGGAATCGCGACTACGGTCTGGCCCGGGCGCATCGAGAAAATCCAATCGCATCCGGATGTCTATCTCGACGGCGCGCATAACCCTTCGGCTGCACGCGAGTTGGCGCATTTCGTCGAAGAGAATCTGAAGGGCAAACGGATCTTTCTCTTGTACGGCGCGCTGCGCGACAAAGCTGTGGACGAGGTCGCCGGTCTTCTCTTCCCCCTCGCCGCGGAAGTGATCCTGACGGCGCCGGCAACCTCCCGTGCGATCTCGGCAGCGCAGCTCGAAGAGATCGCCGCACATTACGCGAGCGAGAGCACGACCATCTCCGACGGCGGCGAAGCGATCGAAAATGCTCTTTCCAAAGCTTCGGCCGACGATGTTATTTTCGTCACCGGTTCGCTCTACCTCGTCGGCCAGCTGCGACGCTACCTGCAACAAAAAGCGCAGCTCGCGGCGGCCGTGGCTGAAAAACGCTGAGAAACACCGTAGAATGTCGGCTCTTGTTTTCGAGGTCGCGTAGGGCGATCTAAAGCAGTCGAGATGACCAAGAAACCCTCCAAATCGAAGACGGCTCCAAGTCAAAGCGCAGCCGCAACATCCGGAAATGCGACGAATGCGCAGCCGCTCGTCGGCATCATCATGGGCTCGTCGTCGGATTGGGAGACGATGGAGCACGCCGTTAAAACGCTCACCAGCCTCGGTGTCCCTCATGAAACGCGCGTTGTCTCAGCGCACCGTACACCTGACTTGCTCTTCGAATACGCATCGACCGCGGAGCGACGCGGCCTCGAAGTCTTGATCGCGGGGGCGGGCGGTGCGGCACATCTTCCAGGCATGGCCGCGTCCAAAACGGTGCTGCCAGTTCTTGGTGTACCCGTGGAATCAAAAGCCCTAAAAGGACTGGACTCGCTGCTCTCCATCGCACAAATGCCCGGCGGAATTCCGGTCGGTACACTCGCGATCGGCAAAGCTGGTGCGATCAACTCCGCGTTGCTGGCGGCAGCGATTTTGGGCGCGAAGCATCCGGCGATACGCGAAGCTCTGCGCAAGTTCCGCGAAGAGCAGACCGAGAGAGTTCTTGCCAATCCCGATCCGTCGTTGGCGCAGGCGTCGTCGTTTGTTCTTACGCCGCCCTCATCGTCGGGGACTGAAACGGAAGTCCCCGGAAGTCCCGCCGCCACTGCGAAAAGGAAACCTGCGTGACCATCGGAATCCTGGGTGGCGGACAACTCGGCTACATGCTGGCGCTCGCCGGCTACCCTCTCGGCCTTCACTTTCGGTTTTTCGACCCGTCACCGGAAGCTCCCGTCGGGCGCATTGCATCGCGCGTCACCGCTGATTTCCGCGATGAATCCGCACTCGAGAAATTTGCGAACGGCCTTGAGCTCGTCACGTACGAATTCGAAAACGTTCCTGTCGATAGCGTCCGGTTTCTCGCGGAACGCGCTCCCGTCTATCCGCCGCCGAGAGCGCTCGAAGTGGCGCAAGATCGCATCAGCGAAAAGACTCTGTTCCAGGAACTGGGCATCCCCACGACCGAGTTTGTTCCGGTCGCGGGCCGGGACGATGTAGACGGCGCCGTAAAAAAGATTGGACTGCCCGCTATTCTTAAGACATGCCGCATGGGCTACGACGGCAAGGGCCAGTGGCACCTGCGCAGTGCCGATGACGTGGCGAAGGCGAAATCGGAACTATCCGAGCACGCAACAAACATGCCTGCCTCGAGCGAAATCCCCTACATCCTCGAGAAATACGTTCCGTTTACGCGGGAACTCAGTGTTATCGCTGTTCGCGCGCGAACCGGAGAGACCGCTGTGTACCCGCTCGTCGAAAATCACCATCGCGGCGGAATTCTGCGGTTGTCGCTGGCTCCTGCGCCGCATCTTGATCCGGCCATTCAGCGCGCCGCAGAGCAAGCCGCCCGCGCGGTCTTCGACGAACTTCAGTACGTCGGCGTTCTCGCGATCGAGTTCTTCGAACAGGCTGGAAAGCTTCTGGCCAACGAAATGGCGCCGCGCGTTCACAATTCTGGACACTGGACGATCGAGGGTGCGCTCACTAGCCAGTTCGAAAATCATCTTCGCGCTGTTGTCGGCCTGCCGCTCGGCTCCACGTTGGCGATTGGCTGCTCCGCTATGCTCAACTTGATCGGCGAAACGCCCGACGCAGCAGATGTCCTCGCCATTCGAGACGCGCATTTGCATCTCTACGGCAAATCACCTCGCGCCGGGCGAAAACTCGGCCACGTAACGCTCCGCGCTTCATCGTCCGAGCAACTCGCCTCGCGCCTCTCCGAAC
Source organism: Candidatus Acidiferrum sp. (assembly GCA_036266605.1). Classification (GTDB taxonomy): domain Bacteria; phylum Acidobacteriota; class Terriglobia; order Acidiferrales; family UBA7541; genus Acidiferrum. The sequence goes on from DATAMU010000110.1 coordinate 3,779, forward strand.
TTTCCAGCTTTTTCCATCGTCCCGAGTACTGCCTCGACGCAGTTTTGTCTCGCCCTGCGAGCTTGCGCGCGTAATTGTCCGGTCAGAAATCCGCTCAACTGCCTCAGTTGCCGCCCATCGTGCCCGGATGCTAGGATGCTGACGCATGCTCCCCGCCTCGACGCGCCCAAGCGCCTCCCATCCGCTTCGCATCGGCATTCCATGGCGAACCTCCGAAGAACAGCGTCAGGGCGAGCGGCGGAAGCTCGACTACTATTTCGAGTCGGTACGCAAAGCGGGTGCCGAGCCGGTGGACGTCCCGCTCGACCAACCGAACGCCGCCCTAGCCTCGCAACTCGATGATTTGGATGGGTTTGTTCTTCCCGGCAGCCCTGCTGACGTCGATCCGGCCCGCTTCCAAGCCGCAGCACACCCCAAAACCGCACCCTTCGATGCCGATCGCGAGCGTACTGACGACCGGATCCTCGACCACAGTTTCAAAACGGGAAAGCCGCTACTGGCCATCTGCTTCGGCTGCCAGATCCTCAACGTCCACCAACAGGGCACCCTGATCCAGGACCTGAAATCCGAACATCCAGGCGCCATGCCCCACGGCCACACGGACCTCCCACCCGAAGCCAAAAAAGGCGACCTTGAGCACCCAGCTACTTTCGAGCCTGGCAGCATGCTCGCTCGTCTCAATGGCGGTCTGACCGGGACAATTAACAGCAGCCACCACCAGGCTATCGCCAAGCCGGGAAAAGACTTGGCTGTTACCGCACATGCTCCCGACGGCACCATCGAGGCCGTCGAATATAAGGGCGGCCCGAGCTGGGTTGTTGGCGTCCAGTGGCATCCCGAGCGCATGCCCGACGATGCTCTAGCGCAAAGACTGTTCAGCGAATTTGTTGCCGCAGCCGAGCGGGCCCGCAACGCCCGCGATTTGGTGGGGCACAAAGCCTAGGTTCTGCTTCAAAGTATTTAGCTGCACGTACTTCCGGGTCTAATCTTCAAACTTCGTAGTTCCACAAATTCTGGGGGCTTCATGATTTCACTGGCTGGCAAGGCCGCAATTATCACCGGAGGCTCGCGCGGAATCGGCGCCGCAGCCGTAAAGCTGTTCGCCCAAGCGGGCGCCGACGTCGTCTTCACCTACAACAAAGCGAAAGAAGCCGCCAAGCTGATCGAGCAGGAAGCAGGGAAGCACGGTACGCGCGTGGAAGCATTCAAGGCCGACGTCAGCCGCCACGAAGCAAACAAGAAGCTCGTCGATCACGCTATCGCACGCCTCGGTCGGCTCGACATCGTTGTTGCGAATGCTGGCGTCTGGAACCTCGAAGATCTTCCGATCGAGAAGATGACCGAAAAGCAGTGGGACGAAATGATGCGAATCAATCTTAAGAGCGTTTATTCGCTCATCCACTTCGCGGTGCCGCACATGATCAAGCAGAAGTCCGGCAAGATCATTCCGATCACTTCGACTGCCGCGCAGCGCGGCGAATCTTTTCACACGCACTACGGCGCATCGAAAGGCGCCGTCGTCAGCCTTGTAAAAGGTCTTTCGACCGAACTCGCGCGCCACAACATCCTCGTCAATTCGATCGCGCCCGGCTGGGTCGCCACCGATATGTCGAATCCTGTCCTCGAGACGAAGCATGGTCAAAAAATGGCCGCCGCCGCGATCCCGCTCGGCCGCCCCGCGACCGCCGAAGAGATTGCCGGACCCATTCTCTTCCTCGCCTCGGACTTAGCCAACTTCCTCACCGGCGAAATCATCAATGTTAACGGAGGTTCGGTTTTGTGCGGCTGAAGTCTGCCCACTCCAATTCACGCGTCACCGCGAAAGCAAGATTCTTCGCGGCCGGATTGGTTTTCGCGGCCGTTACGCTATTCGGTGCCGCACGCTTCTCGCACGCCCAAAATCCCGACACACTCCTGCCCGAGCAAAGCACCGCCAAGGGCAAGCAGATTCTCCAGCAACTTATCGACGGCCTCGGCGGCCCGACTTACCTCGACATTAAAGATTCCGACTGTGAAGGCCGTCTCGCTCGCTTCGGCCACAACGGCGAGATGACCGGCTATACCAACTTCAAGGACTTTTGGCGCTATCCCGACGCCAATCGCACCGAGTATTCGAAAAAAGGCGTCATCATTAATCTCTATGTCGGCGACAAAGGCTGGACGCTCGATAAAGGCGGCGTCTCCGAATTGAGCGCGGCGAGCGTAGCTGATTTTCAAGATCAAGCTAAGCGCGACATTCACAATCTTCTGCGTCACCGCCTCAACGAGCCCGGGATGGTCATCCGCTACGGCGGTGAAGATATCGCCGATCTTCGCCCGGTGAATATCGTCGATCTGACCGATGCCGAGGGACACAATTTCCGCCTCGCCGTGGACAAGACTTCGCATCTGCTCGTCCGTTCCGTCGTCAGCACTGCCGACAAAACGAACGAAAGCCGCGACGTCGAAACAAACATCTACACAAATTTTCAGTTAATGGATGGCGTTCGCACCGCGATGCAAATCGCGCAGGATCGCAATGGCCGCCGCTCCAGCCAGGTCTTCTTCACCACCTGCAAATACAATTCGAATCTTCCGGCCGATCTCTTCAGCAAATCCTCGCTCGACCAGCGCTTCCAAAAAGTCGGCAGCCACAAATCGAAAGAAGAAAAGAAGAAGGAAAAAGAAGAAGAGAAGGCCGACAACTAAACCGTCCGGCCGGATTAGCGACAGTAAGACGGTATCGGCTCGACCCACCATCGACCCTGTCCTTTCGCCCAAGTAACTGAAACAGCGAGTCTATGCAGCCCGTGTGTCGGGTCAAACTCCCACGAAGCTAGACTGTTAATTCCGAGGCTACTTCCAACTCTGCTTACTCAGGGGGCTTGACCTCGGATAGAGGAAAGCCAATGAAAAAGATCGTCTTTGCGATGACGGCAGGACTCTTCCTGGCCGCAAATCTTTATTCACAAGTCGCTTCCCCAAACTCCAGCATCTGGCTGCCCGCGAAGCCTTGGGCGCTCGAGCTGCAAGCGCCAGAATTCTCCGTCGAG
>DATAMU010000111.1:0-6664 GCA_036266605.1 Candidatus Acidiferrum sp.
CTCGAAATCGCCAGCAATCAGCTCGCGCACTTGCTCCAAACCGCCGGATGCCAGAACGGCGACCGCGTCTGCATCCTCATGCCCAAATCCCCCGAAGCCATCGTCAGCATGATCGGCATCCTCAAAGCCGGATGCCTGCACGTCCCTATCGACGTCGCCACTCCTGCGGCGCGTATCCGTCACATCTTTGACTCTTGCGAAAATCGCGTCATCGTTGCGGGCGGCAAGGTTGTTCCTCTGCTCGATGAGTTGATGGCCGACGAATCGCTCCGCCTCCGGACGACGATTATCTGGCTGGACAATCTGAGCGCATCCGCCGCATCACCGGTCGCGCCGGAAGCGAAGAACTTCAAAGCCGCTTTTTCCACGAGTGATTTGAAGTCAGCGCCCTCAACCTCGGTGCCTCAATCCTGTACCGCAAACGACGGCTCGCACATCTTGTTTACTTCCGGCTCGACCGGCGTCCCCAAGGGTGTCGTCATCACTCACGCCAACGTCTCCGCCTTCGTCGGCTGGGCGCTGAAACACTACGGCATCGACCACACCGATCGCTTCTCGGGACATACACCTTTTCACTTTGATCTTTCGACCTTCGACATTTTCGGCAGCATCACCGCCGGCGCCCAGTTGCACCTGGTTCCCAGCGAAACCGCGTTGCTTCCGCCGAAACTCGCCGAGTTCATCCGCGCTTCGAAACTCACGCAGTGGTTCTCCGTTCCATCCGTGTTGAACTACATGGCGAAGTTCAACTCCGTGCAACAAAACGACTTCCCCGATCTTCGTCGCGTACTCTGGTGCGGCGAAGTGCTGCCCACACCCGCATTGATCTACTGGATTGAGCGCCTGCCCAAAGTTCACTTCTCCAATCTCTACGGCCCGACCGAAGCCACCATCGCCAGCAGCTACTACGACGTCACGGAGCGCCCGACCGACCCGAAATCCCAAATCCCGATCGGCACGCCCTGCGACGGCGAAGACCTCCTCGTTCTCAACGAAAAACTCGAGCCCATCGCTCCTCGCGAAATCGGCGACCTCTACATCACCGGCGCCGGCCTCAGCCCAGGCTACTGGCGCGACCCCGCCAAAACCGCCGCCGCATTCATCGCCAACCCGAAAGCGCCGCAAGATCCAACGCAACGCCTCTATCGCACCGGCGATCTCGCCTATCGCGACGAGCAAAACCTCGTCTGGTTCGTCGGCCGCGCCGACACCCAAATCAAAGTGCGCGGCTACCGCATCGAGCTTGGCGAAATCGAGACGGCTCTCAACTCTATGCCCAAGCTCCAGGAATGCGCCGTCGTCGCCATTCCTACCGACAATTTCGGCGGCTACATGATCTGCGCCGCCTACGTTGTTCGCGCCAGCGAATCCGCAACCCTCGCCGACCTGCGCGAACACTTGAAAAAGCTCGTCCCCAACTACATGATGCCGGCGCGATGGACCGCCCACGAAGCGCTGCCCAAGAACGCCAACGGAAAAATTGACCGACCACGCTTGAAAGATGCGTTTGCACGGAACGAAAACGACGGGAAGCCGGAAGAAAAGAAAGAGCCTTCGTCGGGCGGTCCTAGTACTTCCAAGACCGCAACGGATGCGTCTTTTTCACCCGGCGGCAACGCATCGCAGGTATAGTGGTGCCGCCCAAATTTTGTTGTTGCGCGACTATTTGTTGTCGCCGTCAATATTGCGGTGGGGTAGTTTTTAGCATCTAAGCTTAGTACGCGTGGCCGGCCCTCGTCCTCTGGGTATTTTTCTGACTGGTTGTCTATGGTTCTCTACATAGTTCTTCTCGCGGGTTCTGTTGCGATGTCGGCGCTCCTCACTGTATGGGTGCGTTCGACCGCGGTCGCCTATGGTCTGAAGGCGACGCCCGTTTACGGCCGCCACACTCACACCAAACCGCTCCCGCGGCTTGGCGGCATCGCGATTTGCGTCACATTCATGACCGCCGCGCTCGCGTACATTCCGATTGCGCACCTGCTTCATGTCGATATTTCCGTCCGGAATTATCTCGGCATCCTCGTTCCGGTCATGTTGATTTTCTTCATGGGCGCGTACGACGACATCCGCCCACTGAAGCCAAAATCGAAAATCATCGTCGAAGCGACGGCAGCGATCCTTCTTTATTTCTCTGGCTTCGGAATCCACTACTTCCAGTGGGTCTTTGATGGCAAAGACGTCGGCCGCTTGATCGATTTACCGCTGACGATTTTCTGGGTTCTGCTGATCACCAATGCCTTCAACCTGATCGACGGTTTGGATGGTTTGGCGGCGGGTTCGGCGCTGATTTCCGCGATCTCCATTCTTGCCGTCGCACTCGTCGGTCACCACGATCTCATGATTTATCTGATCGTCGTCCTGATCGGCGCGATTTGCGGATTCCTGCCGTTCAATTCGTTTCCCGCCAGCATCTTCATGGGCGACTCGGGCAGCTTATTCATCGGCTTCTTGCTCAGCGCGCTGGCGATGGGCGCGGGCCGCAGCATCGACGCCACGGGCGGCGCCGCAGTTCCAATCTTCGCCTTCGGTCTGCCGATTCTCGACGTGACGCTCGCCGTCATGCGCCGATCGCTGCGCGGCCATCCGCTGTTTCGCGGCGATACCGACCACATCCATCACAAGCTCCAGCGCCAGGGCCTCTCGCATCGGCAAGCGGTTATGGCGCTGTACGGCGTCACGGCAGCGTTTGTGGTCGCGAGCCTGGCAATCCTGCTCGACGAAAAATTGCTCGTGCCGGTCTCGTTCGCTGTGCTGCTCGGAGTCTGCGTCGGCGTCGCGCGTTTGCGCTATCCCGAGTTCATGAATCTGTTCAAGCCTGCGGCTCGCCGTCGCCAGATCGTCACCGACGAAGCCAACATTCGCCGTGCCGCTGAAGCTCTCTATACGTGCTCCGACTTCCGCACGATCTGCCAGGTCTTGCAGGAATCGCTACAACCCGATGGCTTCGAAGGTCTTCGTCTCAAGAATCTCGGCAAAGACGGCTACCCGATCGCGCTATTTCACACGCTGCACTACGACTTCGAAGGCCATTGGTTTCTGGAATGGTCCGAGCGGAAGTCCGACGACGCGCGCTGGGAGTATTCGTTCCAGCTCGAAAAAAATTCCCATGGTACGCTTGGCTACGCGTCTTTCTTCCACATGTCGCCTAACGAAGATCTTCGCAATCGCGCCGACATGCTCGCCGAGGAGTTCCACTCCGCCCTCTCCGACGCCGTAGCCCGCTCGATCGACCGTATGCGCATGCTGCACCAAACCGAAATCAACTCCGACCTAAATTTGGTCCGAGCCGCCTGCCGCGCCGCCGATTAAGCGCTGCCGAGGCGCGCCTATCGCTCGCCCAAAATAAAACGGCCCCCAAACTCGGGAGCCGTACCGGGTTTTCTTTGTAGGGGCGGGGCTTGCTCCGCCCGGCGTTAACTTCAAGCACGAACTACCCAACGCGTTGCCGGTTTACAGCGCGTTCGCTGAAACCGGGTTGTCGCTGGCACCAGTGGAAGCACCGCCGTTATCTCCACCCATCGCAAGTTGATACAAACCACTAACGAGTGAAAACTGATTCGGGTCGGCCACAGACAGATCGATTTTCTTTCCGGTTTTATTTTCGATGTAGACAATCACATCCAGAAAATCGAATGAATCAAGAAGTCCCGAACCGAGCAGTTCGGTATCCGCCGTAATTTTCAGATCACTGGATGTCTGCTTATTCGCCCGAAACCACTCTGCCAGCAACTCTACGAATTGATCCTGAGTCATCGCCTTTGCGTTCCCTTGGATTGCGGCTTCGCGACTCGGGGTAGTCGCTCTTCCGCCAAACTTGATCGATAGAAGTGGATCTACAGAATCGTCCTAGGTCGTGACCGGCGCTTCCTCGCGCGCAGTCTCTTCCTGCCGCAGGCACGACAACACAAGCTCGACGCGATTGGAAACGCCCAGCTTGTCAAACACGCGGAACAGATAATTCTTCACGGTATGCTCGGTCAGCCCAAGCTGCGCGGCAATTTCGCGATTCGAGAGACCCTCTACAGCAAGCCGTACCACGTCGCCCTCGCGCTTGGTCATGCGATTCTCGACGGTCGGATCGACCTTGCGCTGCTTCGGCGCGCGCATGAATTCTTCCATCACATACCGCAGTTCCTTCGAGTTCGCCCATATCTGCCCCTTGGCCAGCGCATCGACGGATTTGCACAGCATGTCGAAAGGGCTGTTACGGCAGAACACGCCATCGGCGCCGAAGCGAAATGCTTCGATCACGAGTTCACGATCGGAAGAGCTCATTGCGAGCAGAAGTCGCGTCTCGGGATTGGCTTTGCGAACCTCGGGAAGGATTCTGAGACCGGAGAGCGGCCCATCGGCAAGGTTGTCGCTGATGATCGCAACGCTCGGGCGATGTTCGCGCACGTGCGCCAAAATATCGGCAGCGGTGAACGCTGTGGCCACTACATGAAATCGGTCGGGAACGGCGGAAAATGCCATGCTCAACAAATCGCAGTACATCTTGCTGGCTTCGGTGACAAGAACCGAAGTGCGGCTTTCGACGGACGGATCTTTCGCGGGCGTCGGTGCGGTCATAAGGTTTGAGCGATAACTGTACTACGTGTGTGGGAGAGAATGCAGGTCAAAAGACCGTAAAAAAGCGGACTTCCCCACGAACGGGAAGTAGAGCATTCCTCTTGCCATTAACGCCGGCGTCATCATAGGCCGTAAGTCTCACAAATAACGTCAGTTATGGCGGCGGTAAGAACCGGCCTCCCAGTTCCAGAACTCACCGTATCCTTCTAAGGACATCTTCTGCCGAAATTGTGCAAGGGAACTGGGAATCGCATCGACACACGTCACCTTTCGGCTACGCGATCACGCATCGTGCACTCGAATCCGAACGTGTTTTCGCGCAGAGAACCGATTTTGATCGCCGCAATCGGCTCGTATCCCGTTTTCCACAACACGTTGCTAGCGCAAAGTCTTGGTACACTGTAGCTACGACGGAAAATTGAAGTCAGCGTACGCCGCAGCGTGAGCATGAACTAGCTGAACCAGTCGGCAAGTGAATTGCTATCTTTCTCCGATTCGGCGGGTTTGTGTGCACTTGATGTGTCTGTGTGTGTTTTGACCTGTAGCCGCGGTCGCTTCCCAGACCGCGGGATTTAGACGCAAATGATTCCCGGCGCAAAGCAAAATGCGCCAATCGCGATTGATAGCTTCTGTCACGAAAGGAATTCTGTAGTCATGGCGAAGGTGCTGGGCATCAGCGGGTTTGAGAATTCGATTCCGTTCAAGAAGGCGCATTGGCCCGGACTGGAAGAGCGCGAGTATCGGATTTCGCAGGGCCACGATTCAGCTGCGGTGCTATTGGTAGACGGCGAGGTCGTTGCGGGCGCCGCCGAAGAGCGGTTCAGCCGCAAAAAGCACACCGGCGATTTCCCGATCGGTGCGATTCAGTATTGCCTCGAGGCCGCCGGAATCAAGCTCGGCGATGTGGACGAAATCGCGCATGGCTTCGACTATTCCCCGTATCGCGCGATGTACATGCTCGATAAGACGAGCGCGAAGCAGTATGACGAAGTTTTCTCTCGCGAAAAGCTGCTTGAAGAAGTGAAGCAGTATTTGCCGACTTTTCCCGCCGACAAGGTGCATCAGGTGAATCATCACCTGGCGCATGCGGCGAGCGCGTATTACACGTCAGGATGGGATGAGTGTTTGATCGTGGTGCTCGATGGCATGGGCGAGGCGCACAGCGTGACCGCGTATCGTGCCAAGGGCAACCAGATCGACAAACTCGCCGAAATCACCGCGAAGGATTCGATCGGCATTTTGTACTCGGTGATCACGCTGCACCTCGGATTCGACTTCAATTCCGACGAATACAAGATCATGGGGTTGGCGCCATACGGCGATCCGTCGCGCTACCGCCACTTTTTCGAGCAGGCTGTCGAGCTGCTCCCCAACGGCACGATTAAGATTCCGATTTTGCGTTTGAATGAAGCGCGCGACGATCGCGAAAATTACGGAGCCACACGGCGCTACCTCGAAGAGCACCTGATCCCGAAGCGCATACCCGATTCGGATATTACGGACGATCATCGCGACATCGCGGCCGCGCTTCAGGAATGCCTCGACAAAGTGATGCTGCATATTTGCGGTCACTTCGGCAAAACGACCGGTCTTCGCAAATTGGCGATGGCGGGCGGCGTCGCACTCAACTGCACCGCCAATGGCCGCCTCCTGCAATCGGGCACCTTCGACGACATCTACGTCCAACCCGCAGCCGGCGACGACGGCACCGCGCTCGGCGCAGCTCTTTGGCGCGGCTCTCGCAACGGTGGCGTCCGCAACTACCGCTTCCCCGTTCCTTTTTTCGGTCCGGCGGCGACGCAATCGGAAATCGACAAAGCGATCGCGGAAACCGGCAATCGCGTTGAGGTTACTCGCTTTGCGACGCTGGAAGAGGCGTGTGCTGAAGGCGCGAAGCTGATCAAAGATGGCCGCGTGCTTGGCTGGTATCGCGGACGGATGGAATTTGGGCCGCGCGCGCTGGGACATCGCAGCATTGTCGCTGATCCGGGCCATCCGGAGATGCGCGATCGCATCAACGCCATGGTCAAAATGCGTGAGGCGTTCCGCCCCTTCGCACCCGCAGTTTCACTCGAACAAGTTCAGGATTGGTTTG
>DATAMU010000112.1:0-8959 GCA_036266605.1 Candidatus Acidiferrum sp.
TGGGAAAGAGATTTGGACGCGGTACCGGATTCCGGTGTTTTTTTACGAGGCTGCAGCAACGCGGCCGGACCGGGTGAATCTGGAGAATGTGCGCAAGGGGCAGTTCGAAGGGCTGCGCGACGAGCTGAAGCGGAATCATGACCGGCAGCCGGATATCGGGGAGCCGAAGCTGCATCCGACGGCGGGAGTTACGGTTGTCGGGGCGCGGAAATTTCTGATCGCGTACAACGTGAACCTGAACACACCGGATGTGGGGATTGCGAACAAGATTGCGAAGGCGATCCGGTATTCGTCGGGCGGGCTGCGGTACGTGAAGTCGATGGGCGTCGATTTGAAGGCGCGGAATCTGGCGCAGGTGTCGATCAATCTGACCGATTTCGAACAGACGCCGATGCATCGCGTGTATGAGATGGTGAAGCGCGAAGCGGCGCGATACGGCGCGGTGCCGGTGGGCAGCGAGATTGTCGGGCTGATTCCGAAAAAAGCGATCGAGATGGCGGCGGATTATTTCTTGCAGGTGGAGAATTTTTCGCCGGAGCAGATCTTCGAGAACAAGCTGGAAGGCGCGCTGACGGGAGCGCCTGCCGACCTGAGCAGCAAAGATGGAAGGCTCGGTGCCTTGGCGCGGCCATTCGTCGATGCGGTGGCGGCGCCATCGGCAACGCCGGGCGGAGGAAGCGTCTCGGCGCTGGCAGGAGCATTGGCGGCGGCGTTGGGGCAGATGGTAGCTGGGCTATCGCGGAAGAAAAAGGCGCAGCTCACCGTGGTCGATAAACTGTCGGACGCGCTGGAGAAGATGCGGAAGAGTGCAGATGAATTGACGGCTGCGATCGATCGAGATTCTTCGGCGTACGATGCGGTTTTGGCGGCATACAAGATGCCGCAGGGCGAAGGCGACGAGATCAAAGCGCGAGACGCTGCGATTCAAACCGCGATGCGCGGAGCCACGGAAGTTCCGCTGGAAGTGGCAACCAGTACAGTTGCGCTTTTCGAACGGATTGGACAACTTGCAACTATCGCAGCGGCATCCATGAAGTCAGACTTAGATGTAGCGCGGCTGATGGCTGCCGCTGGTGCCAAAGGGGCGCTGGCCAACGTCGAGATCAACCTCGACGGCATCAAAGACACAGGGTATGTAACGGCGACCCGCGAGAAAGTGGCAGGGCTGCGCGAGCGCCTGGGTGAAACTTCCCGAATCAACGCTTAAGCCATCGTCAAACCCACGCCGACGAAGGGAGAACCAGATGAATCGAGTTTTGACATTGGGCCCGAAGGCGAGCGCGCGACTGCTTTTTGCAGTCGTGGCGATGGCGTGCTTGGCGCTATTCGCGCCGCGTCCGGCGCACGGAGGGCAACTTGGCGCAGACGTCATTGCTCTGTTCCCCAAAGATGTCGGCGAATTTGCGTATGCGGACCTTAAGAAGGCGCGGACACTCCCGTGGTTCCCGCAGTTGCAGCAGCAGATGTTGCCCGATCGGTTCCGGCAGTTCGAGAAATTTTTGGCGTCGGCGGGTGTTGATCCGAATACGCAGGTCGAGGAGTTGGCCTGGGGCCTCGTGGCAGATGGCATGACCGCGAAGACGTCTGGCGTGGGCAATTCAGCGGTACCGACGGGCGAGCAGATCGTCGGGGTTGCATTGGGAAACTACAACCCGGAATCGACGGAAAATTATTTCAAGCAGCAGAAACTGCCGACCTTCAAGGTGCGCAATTACACGCTGTATGCTTTTGGGAGCGGGTCGGGCGCGAATGATTTGTTTTTCTTTTTCATCGATTCGAGTACGGCGGCGTTTGGGCATCGTTCGCTTCTGGAAAAGATGATTGGTGTGCGTTTTGGTGAGCAGGACGGGCTGATTCGCAACGACAAGTTTTTCCCGCTGGTGAACGAAGCGAACGGCACGGGCGTGGTTTGGGCGGTACTCAATCCCGCGTATACGCGTCTCGCGATGCAACAGCTTGCGCCGGAGATCAATCAGTTCCCAGACGCGGCGAAGCTGGTACAGAGAATGCAGAACATGATCATCAGCGTACAGGCAACCAGCGGAGTCGATGGCAAGTTCCAGGCGGTTTGCAGTTCGGTGGACGACGCGAATAATTTGGGACAGCTTTTGCAGATGGGGCTGATGTACAAGCAATATCAGTCGAAGCAGGACAATCCGGATATGGCGCAACTGATGTCACAGGCGTCTGTTACACCGGCGGGTGACAGAATCGTCGTGCACATGACGCTGACCGATGATCAGATGGCTTCGCTGATTAAGAAAAACACGTTCGCTCTCAAGATGTAATTGATTCTGTCTAAATCGTGATTCGAAGAGGAGCAGGGATCACTTCCCTGCTCTTTTCTTTTTGGAGGAAGCGTCGGACAGCTAGCGACTTGGAGCGCCCTGATTGATGAACTTCGTCAGGCGGATGATGCCGAGATTCCCTTTTGTCTCACGCTGAATTTGATCGACGCCGCCAAGCGAGTCGCTGCCTTGCGCGGGCTTTGAACTGCACTCGCAGGACAGGACTACTTCCAGCCGGTCTGGCAATTTCGAGATCGTGGCGGTGAGGTGCGGGTGATCGGGAGTCAGAAGCTTGAATGCGTCGTTCGAAGCGGTGACCACGGCGGTCTGCAGCTGCGCGATGGCGTCATTCTCCATCCCGGCAGAGTCGGCTAGATAGCGCGCCACGCCACCGACGGCGGCGGCGAACCGGGGGTCGGCGTCAAGCTGCACTTTGATCGTTCTGGAATCAGTCTCCACGATAGTTCGCGAGTGCTACGTCGCACGCCTCCCGGCAATCGGGGCAATAGTATAAACCGTCGGAACAGAGGCGGACCTTGTCTTGCCCTTTGCAGATTGTGCAGTATTTCTCACAAGCGCAGTCGTGCTCGGACTTGTCGCACTGGCTGCAAACGATCGGGCCGGGCATGGGAAGCCTCCGAAAAAGACTTTACCTGACGAGGGCGCAAAGCGGCAAGAAGGGCGCCGTCGGTAAGATGCGAAGTATCCACGTGGGGCTTATCGCGACTTGTTGCGACACCTTTCGCGACTTAGGGCAACAAAGATGCGCCTCGTGCGCGAGGATTTCGTCGGCTACTTTTGACGCATTTTGCGAGCGCGTGTTAGTATCGATTTCCACCCGAGGTACCGCCCGAGCATGAGGAATGGAAGCCGCAAACTCGCCTAAAATCAGTGAACTCCGCAAAACCGCTCTCAACGCGCTGCATCGGCGCTTGGGAGCGAAAATGGTTAATTTTGGCGGCTGGGATATGCCGGTCGAATATCCGTCCAGTGGTGGACTTGTGGCCGAACACAAGGCTGTGCGTGGAGCCGTCGGAGTGTTCGACGTCAGCCACATGGGCGACATTCGGATTCATGGCGCCAAGAAGCCCGGTGGCGCTCTCGACGGGGTCCAGCACCTCAGCATGAACGACGCATCGAAGCTGGCGATCGGGCAGGCGCACTATTCGGCGCTGCTGTATCCCCAAGGCACGTTCGTTGACGATGTGATCGTGCACCGGCTGGGTCAAGACGACTACCTGCTCGTCATCAATGCGGGTACGCGCGAAAAAGACATCAATTGGGTTAGGGAAAATACGAAGGGTTTCGACTGCGTCGTCGATGAATTGAGCGACGCTTACACGCAGCTAGCGATTCAAGGTCCGCGGGCGATCGATGTTATGCGTAAGTTGACCGACGCGAATCTTGATGGGATTAAGAACTATTGGTTCACGCACGGGACCGTCTGCGGACTTAAGAATATTCTAATCGCACGAACGGGCTACACCGGCGAAGATGGATTTGAAATTTATGTGCCGTCGGATGTCGCGACGAGTGAAAAAGTCTGGAATCAGGTGATGGAGGCGGGGCGCGAGTTCGGCATACTTCCCTGCGGGCTCGGCGCGCGAAATACGCTGCGACTTGAGTCGAAAATGGCGCTCTACGGTCATGAGATCAGCGACACGATCAATGTTTGGGAAGCGGGACTCGATCGCTATTGCAAGATGGACAAGGGCGATTTCATTGGGCGCGCCGCGCTGGAGAAGGTTAAAGCTGCTGGACTGAAGCGAACGCTGGTCGGGCTGGAGATGATCGATCGAGGCATTGCGCGCGACGAATATTGCTGCTGCAGCGAGTCGGGTGATGCGATCGGCGTGATCACAAGCGGATCGCCTTCGCCAACGTTGGGGAAGAACATTGCGCTGGCCTATTTGCCGCCGCAAATGTCTGCGATCGGCACAACGATATTGGTGGAGATTCGGGGTAACAAGTACAGGGCAAAGGTTGTTCCGACTCCGTTTTACAAGCGGGCGAAGCCGGCCGCGGCACCACCGGCGACGAAGATCGCTTAAGAAATCTGCTGCAACGATCTCGGGCCGAGCGACCGGGCAAAAGGAGCAATGACATGGCGTATCCCGCCAGTTTCCGTTACACCAAGCAGCACGAGTGGGCCGACGTGAAGGGCGACGTCGCGACGATCGGGATCACCGATTACGCGCAGCATGAGTTGGGTGATGTCGTGTTCGCCGAACTGCCGAAAGTTGGCGCGAAAGTCGAAGCTGGGAAGTCTTTCGGTACCGTCGAGTCGGTAAAAGCGGTGAGCGAAATTTATTCGCCGGTGAGCGGCGAAGTGGCTGAGATCAACGGCACGCTTCACGATACGCCCGAAACGATCAACAGCGACCCGCACGCCGCGGGCTGGCTGATCAAAGTAAAGCTGGCGAATCCAGCCGAAGTGAAGGAATTGATGGATGCTGCGGCCTACGAAGCTTATATCGCTGAAGCCGACAAGAACAAGGAAGCCTCGGCCTGATGCGCTATCTCCCCAAGAGTCCGGCGGAACGCCAGGAAATGCTGGCGGCCATCGGCGCGCAATCGATCGATGAACTTTTCGAAAGCATTCCGGAGCGCTATAGGCTGAAGCAGGCTTTGAAATTGCCCGGGCCGCTTTCGGAAGCGGAAGTGATCCAGTATTTCAAAGATCGGGCGTCTGAAAATTCCTTCGGTTACGCGAGTTTTCTCGGCGCCGGCGTTTACAACCACCTGCGGTCGGTCGTGACGGATGCGATCATCCAGCGTGGGGAATTTCTTACCTCCTACACGCCGTATCAGGCGGAAATCACGCAAGGGACGCTGCAGGCAATTTTCGAGTTTCAAACCTTAATGTGCCAACTCACGGGCCAGCAAGTCGCGAACGCTTCGATGTGGGACGGTTCGACGGCCACAACGGAAGCTGTGTTGATGGCGGAGCGCATCACGGGGCGTACCCGAGTGCTCGTTGCGCGCGCGCTGCATCCGGAATATCGCGACGTGCTGAAGACGTACGCAAAAAATTGCGGACTGCACGTCGAAGAAATTCCCTACGGTTCCGATGGCACGCTCGACCAAAGCATCCTGAAGTCGATGTTGAAGGAGGATGTCGGCGCGGTTGTGGTGCAGTCGCCGAATTTCTTCGGCGCCATCGAACCAATCGCGGCGCTGGCCGATGCAGTTCACACATCGGGTGCGCTTCTCGTTACGACGATCACCGAAGGTGTGTCGCTTGGGCTCGTGAAGCCTCCAGCAGAAGCCGATATCGTCGCGATGGAAGGCCAAAGCTTTGGCCTGGCGCCGAGCTATGGGGGGCCATTCGTCGGCGTGCTCGCATCGCGCGACAAATTCGTTCGGCAGATGCCCGGGCGCCTCACCGGGCAAACCATCGACAACGAAGGCCGCCGTGGCTTCGTTCTTACACTTGCGACACGCGAGCAACACATCCGCCGCGAAAAAGCGACGTCGAACATCTGCACCAATCAGGCTCTTTGCGCACTCGCCGCAACCGTCCACCTAACTCTGCTCGGCAAAGAAGGTCTGCGCGAAATGGCGCATCAAAATCTTTCGAAAGCGCAGTTCGCGCTCGATTTGCTGACAAAGATTCCGGGCGTAAAGCGCACATTTGCCGCGCCTTTCTTCAATGAGTTCACGATTGAGCTTCCCCGTTCGGCTCGAATGGTCAATCACGAACTGCTGAAAGACAAAATCGTCGGCCCGTTGCCGCTGGGCACCGCGTATCCCGAGTTGACCAAGCACGCGCTGGTTTGCGTCACCGAAACCACAACACGAAACGACATCGAGCGACTGGCCAAAGGGATCACACGAGCGCTCGAGCAGCCGGTTCAATAACTCAGACTTGGGCAAGCGAAAGCACGATAAGGACACAGTGAGTCACAAGATCAAGAAAGCGACGCGTCACACAAATCAGAACGAAGGTCTGATCTTCGAAAAGTCCTCGCCGGGCAAGCGCGCATTCGAATTGCCGCCACTCGACGTACCCGCCGCAGATCCCGCGAAAGCGCTCGGCACAAATCACCGCACTGATGGCGTAAAGGATTTCCCCGAAGTCAGCGAAATCGAAGTGATCCGCCACTTCACGCGACTCTCGACATGGAACTACGCCATCGACCTCGGCATGTACCCCCTCGGGTCCTGCACGATGAAGTACAACCCGCGCGTGAACGAATTCGTCGCGCGGCTCGACGGTATCGCGACCGAACATCCGGCTCAGCCGCAAGAACTATCGCAAGGCTGCCTCAAGATTCTTCAACTCCTCGAAAACTGCCTGCTCGAAATCACGGGCATGGACTCGATCACGCTTCAACCCGCTGCCGGCGCACAAGGCGAACTCACTGGATTGCTTCTCATCCGCGCGTATCTCGAAAAGCGGGGTAACCCGCGCAAGAAAGTGCTCGTGCCCGACTCCGCGCACGGCACAAATCCTGCTACCGCCGTCATCGCCGGCTACGACGTCGAGAACATCAAGTCGGAATCTCATGGCCAGATTGACGTAGAAAAACTTCGAGAGCTCGTCACCGAAGACGTCGCCGCGCTGATGATCACGAATCCATCGACGCTCGGCATCTTCGAAGAACGCATCCCCGAAATCGCCGAAATCCTGCATGCGAAAGGCGCCTTGCTATACATGGACGGCGCGAACATGAACGCCCTCGCGGGCGTGGCTCGCCCCGGCGATCTCGGCGTCGATGTGATGCACCTCAATCTGCACAAAACTTTTTCGACGCCGCACGGTGGTGGCGGCCCGGGCGCCGGCCCTGTGGCCATGAAGAAAATCCTCGAGCCATTCCGCCCAACGCCGATTCTCGTCCAAAAAGGTGGTCACCTCGCCCTCGAACATGTCCGCCCGGATTCAATCGGCAAAGTGAAAGCGTTTTCAGGAAATTTCGGCGTGCTCGTCCGCGCTCTCGCTTACATCCTCGCTTACGGCCCAGGCATCCGTCAGGCCACCGAAGACGCCGTCCTCAACGCGAATTACATCCGCAAACATCTTGAAGGCGTTTTCGATCTGCCCTATTCCCTGCCCTCTATGCACGAAGTTGTCTTCAGCGACGCGATTCAAAAACGCAACGGCGTAAACACGATGGACATCGCAAAGCGCCTGATCGACTACGGATTCCATCCGTACACGACAGCGTTCCCGCTGATCGTCCCCGGCGCGCTGATGATCGAGCCGACCGAATCGGAATCGAAAGAAGAGTGCGATCTTTTCATCGACGCGATGAAATCGATCGCGCACGAAGCCGCAACTGACGCCACCCTCGTGAAGACCGCGCCGCACACCACGCGCGTCCGCCGCCTCGATGAGGTCGGCGCTGCCCGCAATCCAATTTTGCGTTGGGATCCCTCGCGGCCCGACAAAACTGCCGCACGGAGAAAAGCCGAAGTCGCCGAAGCCAAGCACCGCGAACCGGCGTCAGTCACCCCAACCGCCTGAATCATTAACCTTCGAGCAACTAATTCAGTTCAGGGCACAACGGATCGACAATGCGCACGTCGGTTCGCCCGAACCTGATAGTTTTTATAGAACGATTCCTGATCGTTCACCCGATGGCGCTCGAACTCACCGCTTGGCTGCCTAAGTCCGTAATCCTTTTGCGCGACTACGATCGTCACAAGTTTCTGAGCGATTTGATTGCGGGTGTGACCGTCGGCATGGTCGCTCTGCCGCTTGCCATGGCGTTTGCGATCGCTTCCGGCGTTACGCCACAGGCCGGACTGTACTGCGCAATCGTCACCGGCTTTCTGATCTCGGCGCTGGGCGGTTCGAAAACACAGATCGGAGGTCCAACCGGCGCTTTCGTTGTCGTCGTTTCCGGCATCGTCGCTAAGTTCGGACTTGAAGGCCTGTTCACCATCACGATGATGGCTGGCGTGCTCCTCCTGATCCTCGGGATCACCGGAATGGGCTCGGCCGTAAAGTACTTCCCCCGCCCCGTCATCATCGGTTTCACCAACGGCATCGCCATCCTGATCGCGAGCACTCAGATTCGCGATTTTTTCGGGCTGAAGATGGATCGGGTGCCGGGCGACTTCTTTCATCGCATGCATGCGTACGGACAGTCGTTGCATACGATTTCGCCGTCCGCGACGTTCCTTTCACTCAGTTCGCTCGCCATCATGATCGTCTGTTTGAAGTATGCAAAACGAATACCGGGCGCGATTGTCGTCACATTCGGGGCAACGATCGCCGTGACGCTGCTTCATTTGCCGGTAGAAACGATCGGCACGCGCTTCGGCGGAATTCCGAGCGGTCTGCCGACCTTTGCGATACCAAGACTGCACTACGACATACTGCGACAGCTATTGTCGCCCGCATTCACTGTGGCAATGCTCGGCGCGATCGAGTCGCTCATGTCCGCCGTTGTTTCTGACCGGATGAGTAACGACAAGCACAACCCGAATGTCGAACTCATCGGTCAGGGCGTCGCAAACATCGTCTCGCCGCTCTTCGGCGGACTCCCCGCCACCGGAGCGATCGCACGGACGGCGACGAACGTGCGCTCTGGAGCAAAAACCCCCGTCGCCGGGATGATCCACGCGCTGACCTTGCTGGCAATTGTCCTCTTCGCTGCGCCCCTGGTGAAAAATGTGCCCCTCGCGGCGTTGGCAGCAATCCTGATGATGGTCGCCTACAACAT
>DATAMU010000113.1:0-5322 GCA_036266605.1 Candidatus Acidiferrum sp.
TTCAAGCACCCCGCATCCGCGAAGCACTCTCAATCCGCCCACACCATCACGCCAACTCGACTCCCACTCCCGGCTCAACCTGCCACAACATCCGCGGCCGCTTCTCTCCGCTCTCCAACGCCGTCGTCCATTTCTTGCAAAACCGAATCTCGTTCAGCCAATGCCCAAACGTAATCGCCGGCACCAACACCGTCAGCGGCACAATCCCCACCGCCCACGGTTTCTCCTGAAAAAATCCCGCCGCAATCCGATAAACGTCCGCCGTCACTTTCGCAAAACTCCCGTGCACACCATGCACGCTCGCGCGCCCCGCCCGCAGCCCCGCGATAAACTCATCCACCGTCCGCGCCCCGCGCACCTCCGTGTACGTCAGCCCAACTCCCGCCAGCGTATGCGCATCACTCCCGCCGAGTCCGACCTTTCCCCACTTCTTCGCCAGTCGCGCCGCGCTCGCATTCGCTTCCGACCACATCGCGCCGTTCCGAACCTCAAACGCCGGCGCATACGAAGCGAACCAGCTGAAATCCTCTTCTTCCCGCCGCCCCGTCAACCCCGAAAACACGTGATTCACGCTGAAAAACAGCTTCCGTTCCGTCAGGTACATCACCAGCGCGATAAAGTCCCGCCGCCGTTTCTGTATCTCGACGTGTTCCCGCTCCGTGATGCCATAAACTCCAAGGTGCATCTCGGTCCCGCTCGGCAACGTCACGGTTACTTCTTCGCTCAAAAAGAAGTCCGCGTGCCGCCGCAATTCCTCGCCCGCATCGATCGAGTCGTGGTCCGTAACCGTGACCACCGACATCCCCAACGCCTTCGCCCTCTCATACACCGCCACCGGTTCGTTGTACGACTCCCGGCAGACGTGGCCGAGCCCTGGCGTGCTGCACATTCCCGACGCTGTCGTGTGAACGTGAAGGTCGCATCGCATGCCCCTATTCTGAATTGTTGATATGAACAATCAGTGAAGAAGACGCGAAATCTAGGTGAATGTGCCCTCGGAACTTATTGAACACAAATAACTTCCACCGTTATCCACATGGCATGGTGAGTGCCTTGCCGCAATTCTGAAAAATGGCTGCAACATTCCGCTCATGAAGAAAGTCCACATCCTTTTTCATGACGCCGGTGGCGGCCACCGCAACGCCGCCGTAGCCCTCCAAACCGTAATCGCCCAGCAGCATCGCCCTTGGCAGGTCGAGCTCATCCAGTTCCAGGAGCTCACCGACAAGCTCGACGTCCTCCGCCGCCTCACCGGCATCCGCATCCAGGAGCAGTACAACACGCTCCTCCAAAACGGCTGGACCTTCGGTGCCACCACCCTCCTCCGCATCCTCCAAGCCACGATCAAAACCTTCCACACCCCGATGGTCCGCCTCCTTGAAACCGCGTGGCATGTAAAACCCGCCGACATGCTCATCTCCGTCATCCCCCACTTCAATCGCGAGATCTACGAGAGTTGGAACAACATCTGCCCCGGAAAGCCCTTCGTCACCATCATCACCGACCTCGCCGACTTCCCTCCCCACTTCTGGATCGAGCCCCTCAAGGATCAATACGTCATCGCCGGCACTCAAAAAGCCGTCGAACAAGCCCGCGCCATCGGTCACGACGACGCCCACATCTTTCCCACTTCGGGAATGATCCTCCGCCCCGACTTCTACGTCCCCGACAACCACGACCCCATCGCCCTCCGCCACGAACTCGGCCTCGCACCCAATCTCACCACCGCTTTCGTCCTCTTCGGTGGCCACGGCTCCAAAGTGATGTACGACATCACCGAGCGCCTCGACGCCGCCAATCTCCCCGTCCAGCTCATCCTCATCTGCGGCCGCAACGAACGACTCGCCACCAAACTGAAATCTCGCCAATGGCGCATCCCAACCGCCGTCCTCGGCTTCACCAAAGAAGTCCACAAATGGATGCGCGCCGCCGACTTCCTCATCGGCAAGCCCGGCCCCGGCAGCATCGCCGAAGCCATGGTCCGCAAGCTCCCCGTCTTAATCGAATGCAACGCTTGGACGCTCCCGCAGGAGCGCTACAACACACAATGGGTTCAGGAACAACAGGTAGGCATCGTTCTAAAAAGTTTTAAAGACGTAGTCGCCGGCGTAACTCAAATGCTCGACCCCGCCACGCTCGCCAAATTCCAGCACAACGTCGCCGCCCTCAACAACCAAGCCGTCTTCGAAATCCCCGAAATCCTCGCCCGCCTACTCGGCGAACCAACCCACGCCGAATCACCGCGCGACAACACTCATCAATCCGACCCCATCCCCGCCAACCGGTAGGGGCACGGCACGCCGTGCCCGTCTTCCCGCACGACACCGAATCCCGCACCACGCCACCAATCCCACACCACCAAGCATCCCACGCCAAACCAAAAACACTGTCACCCTGAGCGCCGTCC
This sequence comes from Candidatus Acidiferrum sp., assembly GCA_036266605.1. Taxonomy (GTDB): domain Bacteria; phylum Acidobacteriota; class Terriglobia; order Acidiferrales; family UBA7541; genus Acidiferrum. Next base: position 2,408 of record DATAMU010000113.1, read on the forward strand.
GCAGGATGGCCGATAGACCTCAACCGACGCGCCACAAAAATCGTCAGCCGTCACCTATCAATTTTTGTTTAAGATTATTTGCTTCCGCCACGAAACACGGGTCACGGAACCCGAACCACCATCTTCTTCCTACCGCGACTCCCCCACCCGCTCCCCATCCACCGCCGCCCGTTCCGCCCGTCCCGGTCTGGGAAACCGCGGCCCTGTCTTCGAACTATCATTCGAAACCTTGCTCTTCGGCCGTGCACAAGACGTTGCCCACCAGCGCGACGCATACTTCGGCATCTCGCACATCTTCACGCACCCGCCGCGCGCCTTCGACACCGCGCAGTGGCAATAACAAGTGCTGTCGCGATGCGCCAAGAGCCCAGCGCCATCCGCCCACGCGCTCCCGCACAACAACGCAATCGCCGCCGCGAACGCCGCCGCGCTCAATCCCGTCCGCTGCACTACCGTCACAATCGACCGCCGGAAGGAGGGCCAGTTCATATCCCAAGTCTGTCCCGCTTCCGAAAAAAAACCGATAGCTCTCCGCCCAAATAAAATCCGTTACAAAAGTAATAGAACTTTTTCCGTTCAAATGGTCTCTATCTCATTGTAGGGGCGGGGCTTGCCCCGCCCGTCGAGGCCCGCACCACGATCGATCCGTTCGACTCCCCACCCAAACCCGCTAGCGCCGATTCACCCTGACCTCGAAGGGCGCCCTTGCCGGCGTCCTCTCAATCCCTAGCACCGCTGAAAAGCCCCGGTTTCCCGTTTCAATCCCCACCCAGTTCCAATCCGGCTTTTCGCCCCCATCCCGAAACACACCCAGCCCCAGCGAAACCAATTAACTCCATTATTTATAATAATTTACAAAACCGTAGTGCCGTCCGTCCGTCTGGCACCCCTCCTGCATTACCGACGCACGTGGGCGCGTTTCGAATGGATGAACCGCCTGAGAGTAACGCAGCGGGGGGGAAGGGGCCTGCTCGTTACTACGGACGATTCATTCCCAACCTGCCTCTGAGAGGGAAGCTAGGATGGATGACCCCACGCAGCCGGTGTGAAAACGACGCTGGCTACGAAACGCGCCTTCTCGAGGCCCCCGATCCCAAGCGGGGGCCTCATTTTTTTCAGCTCCAGCACAAGACCGATTTACTGTAGGGGCGCAGCATGCTGCGCCCCATGTCCGCACGATCACACCGCTAGGGGTTTTCCCGCCGCAATATTTCCGCAAAACTCTGCCGTCACCTGTCTCGCCCCGCATTAATACCGCCTCACCATCCACGCCTTCATCAAGCAAAAATCATAAAATCCCACCACCTGCTTCCCCGTCACATACGCCACTTCTTCCCCAAATTCCACGTGCATAAACGTCCCCAGCGCCGTCGTCTCCACCTTAATCACTTGCCCCTCGATCTCCCGCCCAGAAATCATCCGCACTCTCACCACAGCGCCGATTGGATACGTTCGAGCTCGCCGCGCCTGAAAATTAGAATTTTCCTCGCTGATCTTGCCCTCCTGCCATTCGCCCAGTCTGACACGCTGCGCTACATTCGCCCCGTGTAAATACGGTTTAAACCCTAGATGAATCCCTCCCACCACTTGCCACCGTCGATACAAATGGATTTCCCCGACATGGAGTCGTTGGAGTCATGTCTCGATCGGTTATCGCACCGCAGTCGGGAAGTCGCCATCAGCTTCGTCTTTATCGAACTCTCGACGGGTCTCTCATCCTGCCAATTGATTCGCGACAGTCACACGATGACCAAAAGAAAAAAAGCTTGGTACTTGGCACATGCCGATAAGGCTTTCCACGTCGCGGAAGCCGCGATGTGGAAAATCCAAATGACCCACACGGAATTCGATCAGATGACCGCCATGACGGAACGGTTGAGGTTCGAACTTCAGGCTTTGCACTAAAAACAAAAATTCTTCTTTTCGCTAAACAATAATTATTCGCTGGCCCTTTTCGACCAACGAGCGCATCCTCCCTTGGTCGGCCATCTGACGCCTTGCCCATTTTTTCAGGCCACGGCGCTTTCTAGACGACTCACGACGTGGAAAGACGACCGAGATGGAATCCAATTATCCCTCCGTCGAAATCCCTGAACCCCCATCCCTCCAGGATCGGCTCAACATCGTTCGCTCTTTCTCTCGCGATGCCAACCTCAGCTTCGTCCGCAGTTTGCTCGACACCGGCGTCCTGCTCGTTCGCACCGCACAACGGCTCGACCCGGGCACCGATGCGCATGCAAATTGCCTCGAGGCCGCGCGGAAATGCAGCCAAGGCGCGGAACGCGACCTTTGGAAACTTCGATACAATCCAGACGCGTTTGTCACCTTAGCTTCGGACATCGAGCGACTCGAGTGTGAAATTGCCGCTCTTAGCCCTTCGTGACGCTGGACCGGAACGCGAACGACGAATTTGCATCAGCTCCGCATCGACTGCGTTCGCTCACTTGCCGTTCGGCAATTGCCTGAGGGTTTCTAGTCCTTACCCGCGCCACCATCCGCCTTCTGTGCCACCGGAAAAACTTCCGTCAGCGTAACCACCGCCCCCTCATGCTTCCCCTCGGCCGTCCGATACGGCAGAATTCGCAATTGGTAGCCTTTTCCATCTCGAACCGGAATCTCTTTCTCGATCAACTGCGCATTGCCGATCACCTGCAGCACCATCGGCTGCAAATTCGGAATCGCCACCGGTGGATTGATGTTCATAAACGGCCGCCCCACATCGCCAGGAATCAAACCCAGCGTCTCCTGCGCCAGTGGCGTAAATCTCCGAATCGTCCCGTCGCGCCCCAGCATCACCACCGTCAGATCGATGCTCGAAAGCAGATTCATCAAATCGCTGTTCGCGATCGACACATCCGAGTTCCGGCTCCGCAGTTCGTCGTTCACCGTGCTCAGCTCTTCGTTCGCCGATTGCA
>DATAMU010000114.1:0-4257 GCA_036266605.1 Candidatus Acidiferrum sp.
GATCGCTGTGCCACCAGGCGTTGGTTACGATCGACGCGATTGTGCGTTCGGTCGTTCGCATGACAGTCACTCACGAACGCCTACTCGAATGGGAAACTGCGGCGGAGGCCGAGAGCAACTACGGCAAGAAGACTCCCGTCGAAACTTATCTGCAATTGACGCCGTGGATTGCATTTCTCGTCGGCGTTATTGTCGCGCTGGAACGTCCGGCGTCGTTCATGATCGCGCTGCCAATGCTCGTTCTGTGGGGACTTCAAAAGCCGATTCAACAGTGGTTCGATCTTCCGGTTCGCAAGCCCGACGCCAAGATCGAAGCCGAAGACAAAAAACTGCTGCGACACGCCGCGCTGCGCACCTGGCGGCTGTTCCGCGAATTCAGCACGGCGGAAGAAAACTTCATGATTCCCGACACGATCATGAAGCCCGATAGCCTTGTCGTTCACCGCATTTCGACCACGAACCTCGGCCTGCTTTTGAACTCTCGCCTTGCGGCGATGGACCTCGGATTCCTCACGCTTCCCGAATTCCTGACGGACACCGAGCGTTCCTTCGATTCGATCGACAAGATGCCGCGCCACGAAGGCCAGATGTACAACTGGTACGACAACCGCACGCTGGACGCGGTGAAGCCTCGGTTCGTCTCCGCGGTCGATAACGGCAACCTCGTCGCGGCATTGTGGACAGTGAAGCAGGGCTGCCTCGGCGCGATTCGCGAGCCGCTGTTCCGCCCCGAGACGCTGCAAGGGCTTCGCGACCACCTCGATACGATTGAGGAAATCTTCAAGTCGGAAAATCAGGACGAATCGTTGCTTGCCGGCGTTCGCGAAATGAAGCAGAAGATCGGCTCGCTGAGCGATTCGCCAGCAACATGGATCGATGCCTTGGCAGGTTGCGAGCGCGTCACCGTCGCTCTCGCCAAAAAACTTTCGACTGAACCCATTGAGACTGAGGCTCAATGGTGGGTTTACGAACTCCGCCTCCGCATTTCTCATCTTGAGAGCTTGGTGTACGACTTCGCGCCATGGCTGCAGCCGCAGTTCGCGAAGTGCATCGCCGAACCCGGCGTGCTCGAACTGGTGCCCGCTCAGAAGTTGACGCTCGAAGCATTGCCGAAGATCTGCCACACGCTCGACCAGAAATTGTGGCGGATGTTCGAAGAGGGTGGCGCCAACATTGAGTCGCGCTCGGCGGTTCAGTTGTTGCGCTCGGCGGTTGCACGCACGAGCAGCATCGCGAAGAGCATTACGACGCGACTGGAGCGTGTTGCAGAACGCGCCGATGCGCTGGCGAAGAGCATGGACTTCACTTTCTTTTTCGACGCAAAGAAGAAGCTGATGTTCACCGGCTACAACGTCGAAGAAGGCAAATTCACTCCGAGCCATTACGACTTGATGGCGTCGGAAGTCCGCTCGGGCGTGTTCGCTGGAATCGCGAAAGGCGAACTGCCGCAAGAAAGCTGGATGGCGCTGGAACGCAAGATGACCAGCTACAAAGACGAACAGGTGATGCTGTCTTGGACGGGCACCATGTTCGAATACCTGATGCCCACTCTGTGGATGAAAATCTTCCCGAACACCATCATCGACGAGACGACGCGCGGAGCCGTCCGTGCTCAGCAGAAATACGGAGAGGAAAAAGGAATTCCTTGGGGCATTTCGGAAGCGTCCTGCTCGATCATCAACGCCGCGGGACATTATCACTACGAAGCGTTCGGCGTTCCGGGAATTGCGATCAGCCGCGATCTGTCGCGCGACCTCGTGGTCTCGCCCTACTCAACCTTCCTCAGCTTGATGGTCGACGCGAAGGGCGCAATCAAGAACATTCAGCGGATGAAGGACCTCGGCTTCCTCGGCTCGCATGGATTCTATGAGTCCGTCGACTATACGAAGTCGCGCCTCGAGAAGGGCCAGAAGTTCGAAATCTGCCGCTGCTGGCTGGCGCACCACTCGGGCATGAGCTTGATGGCGGTCGCCAATATTCTATGCAACGGTTCGTCTGTACGCCGTTTCCACTCCGAGCCGATGGTCGAATCGATCGAACGTCTGTTGCATGAGAAGACGCTGCGCAACGTGCAGCTCGAACCTTCCGGCGCGGCCGACGAAGCCGCCGCGGCTTCTGCGGAGAATGCAGTAGGCGCGAAGGCTGGCCAGGAAAACTGGGCGGTTGCACCTTCAAAGGTCAACACGGCTGCCTGATTTTACGGCGACGTAATTATTCAGCGATATCGATCATTCATCATCGAGTGTGCCGCGAACCGGGTGGTCGGTCGCGCTCTACACATTTTTCTGTATTGTCTGCGAAGCCCGCTGCATCTTAACTGGTTGTAGGAAGCGTCCCGTTCGCTGCTGAAATCGTTCGCGTTCATCGCACGGCCGCCTCCCGGCCGTTCTTTACGGTTCGGCCTCCCAAATTCAAGGCAAGGTGCTTTATGGCTAGTCCCAAATCGGCCCTCAGCGGCAGCTCCAAAACTCCCCAAATCGTTAGCGAAGATGAGAATGCAGCGTTTCAAGACAAGGTACGACAGCGTGTAGCAGAACGCGCGTATGACATTTACCAGAATTCCGGCGGCCAGCCCGGCAACGACTACGAGCATTGGATCCAGGCGGAAAATGAAGTCTTGCAGCGTGGAATCGAGGTGCGCGAGTCAGGAAGCTGGCTGGCATTGAATGCGTCGATTCCAGAAGGGTCAGCAGACGGTATCGAGATTTGCCTAACGCCGACGAGCGTTACAATTCGCGCGGAGAAGTCGGAGCAGGTCAAGAATGCAAATACGCAGGGCCTGACGGAGCGCGAGATCTTTCTCACGCACGATCTGAATACCGAGATTGAACCCTCGACGGCAAGTGCTACGCTGAAAGACCAGAAATTGACGATTATGGTCAAGAAGCGATATCCCGTGAGCACTTCCGCGAACACCGCGGCATCACCATCGACGGCATCGGTGGCGGAGTCGCTCGCGAAAAAAGAATCGGCAAAGGCGTAACTTCGACCGCTTGAGCGACTCTCAGCCCATTCGCCCACCAGCCCTGGGGGCGACCCGCGCCGAGGATGGACGTTGGCAATTCGTGGTGTGGGCGCCCAAGAGGAAAAACGCCGAGCTCGTGCTTCCTCCTTCAGAGCTAGACTCGCGTAGTGCTGCGCAACAACATCCCGATCTCGCTTCGGCCAAATCGATCGCAATGGAGCGCGATGCATCTGGATATTTTCGCGTCGCCGTTGAAGGCATCGAGCCAGGCGCTCGGTACTCTTATCGCCTCGATGGCGATTTGAGACCTGATCCGGCTTCGCGATTCCAGCCCGATGGTGTTCACAAAGCATCGCAAGTTGTCGATCCTTCGACGTTTCGGTGGACTGATCACGCGTGGAAGGGCGTGAAGCTTCGCGATAGCGTTTTCTATGAACTCCACGTCGGAACGTACACGCGCGAAGGCACGTTGTCCGCCCTCATTCGTCATCTCGATCGATTGGCCGATCTGGGCATCACGACGATCGAGTTGATGCCGTTATCGCAGTTTCCAGGCGCTCGAAACTGGGGATACGACGGCGTTTTTCCGTTCGCTCTCCAGAACAGTTACGGCGGCGTTGCCGATCTTCAAAGCTTCGTCGATGCAGCACACGCAAAGAAACTCGCCGTGTGTCTCGATGTCGTCTACAACCATCTTGGACCGGAGGGAAATTATCTCAACGACTACGGTCCGTATTTCACCGACTTCTATCACACGCCTTGGGGCTCGGCGCTCAATTTTGACGGCCGGCAGAGCGACCACGTTCGACATTTCTTCATTCAGAGCGCTCTGTACTGGCTCGAGACTTTTCATCTCGACGCGCTTCGCCTCGACGCTGTCCACAGCATCTACGACGCGAGCGCAAACCCGTTTCTCGCGGAACTTTCAAATGAAGTGCGGGCGCTTTCGCAGAGACAGGGCCGCGAAATCCTGCTCATCGCCGAGAGCGACCTAAACGACGCGCGCATGGCGTTTCCGACTGGTCCCGAAGCTGAAGGCCTGGGCATGCATGGCCAATGGAGCGATGATTTTCATCATTCACTGCACGCGCTCATCACGAAAGAAACCGCGGGCTACTACAGCGATTTTGGATCGATTCATCATCTCGCCAAGACGATTTCGAACGGCTGGTATTACGACGGGATCTACGCGCCGCATCGTGAACGACGCCATGGAAATTCGCCGCTCAAACTGGAACCGCAGCAGTTCGTCGTCTGTATCCAGAACCACGATCAGGTCGGCAATCGTGCGC
>DATAMU010000115.1:0-2501 GCA_036266605.1 Candidatus Acidiferrum sp.
CGGCCCCGTCACCGTTACCGGAAACTCCGTTATCTGGTACCAGGTCAACTTCGCCACCTCGCCATCCGGCTGGGTGGGCGGCGACATGCTCACCACCGGCAACTCCGACCCGGCAGCGCCGAAGTCTGTCGTGGTTGGCACTGGCACCGCCCAAACGATGGTGCTCGACGAGTTCGGCACCATCGAACTCGGCTGGACCGGTGCCGAGTCCTACCAGTTCAGCGAGTCGACCAATCAGGGCCTCACCTTCAGCGCACCCAGTTCCCTGCCGATGAAGACGCAAGTGCCGGCTCCGCCTACCGGCCCCGCCATCGCCGTCGAGCGTAACGGCACCATCGACGTCGCGTACGCTTGCCTTCCTTCCGATTGCACCGGCCATCTCGGCAACCAGTCCGTACAAATGATTCGCTCCACCGACCACGGCACGACCTGGTCCGCGCCGATTCAGATCAGCTTGCCGACGCGCGGCAGCGGCTTCGGCGCTCAAGAACCCGTCGTCGCCGCGTGTGGCAGCGGCGTCACGGTCGCCTGGCAAGACGACGGCATCGGCGCAAACTTCTCCGCCACGAATCCCGACATCATTCTCGTGCACGTGATCAACGGCGTCCCCGGAACGCCGCTCAACCTCTCCAACTCCGCCGCATCCGAAGGCCATCCACAAATCGCCATCAACTCACAAAGCAACGTCTTCGTAAGCTGGGTCACGGACAACAATCAAGGCGGCGGCACTGCCACCGACAGCGTCATCTTTACCGCGCTGCCAAACTGTGGCGCCGTACAAAAATAATTTTCCCGCTTCCAGCCCAAACAAAAATCGCTGGAGAGCGACATTGTCCCCGTCGCTCTCCAGCGATTAAATTTCAACTCCCAAATTCTCAGTGTTACTCGCGAGCTTCGCGTCTCCGCGTTTGAGGTTTTCTTCTTCTTTCTTTCTTCTTTCTTTCTTCTTTCTTTCTTCCTTCTCGCTTTCGACTTTCAACTGTCGACTATCGACTTCTTGCCACTACATCTGTCCGTCGATGCCGCCCCACAAATTCATCGTGTTCAACTCTTCCCTGCCCATCGCCTTCAAATACAAAAACAGCTGCATTCGATACGCCGCATACCCGCAAAGCACCATATTCACCAATGCCGCGCCGCGCGTCGTGTCCTGCCCAAACATATTGATGTCACTGCGAAAATCCGCGTCGGTCCACGGCGCCAGCATCTGCGTCATCTCATCGCTCTGACGTCCAATCGCCGCGACCGCCTGCTCCCAATTCATCTTCTTCGACGCCGCATCGCGCGGCCCCCAAATCGCGCCCATCGCCTCCTGCGTGAACTCGCCGCCCTTGATCGACTGCGTCATCGCCGGCGCCATCACCGTCATGTACTGCACCAGTTCCAGCACGCTCCGCTGCTTCGCCGACGGCCGATAGTCGATCTTTGCCGCATCGACCTTGCCGATCAGGTGCACAAAAATCCGCACTTCCTTCTGAAACGCCTCAATCAATTCATCTTTTGTCATGACCATAGTGCCGCGCATCCTACCACTAACTCTCGACCGAATTGTTAAGCCAGATGTAAATTCCCTCACGCGCTATTTCTTCCGCCTTGCCGGGTGGCGAACTTCAGGTCGGCCCGAGAGTCGCGGCTTGGGGTCAGGGTCACGGACTTGGGTTCAGCATTGTGGGTCGCGGCTTTAGCCGCGACGAAAACCTCGCCGCCGCGGGGGCTTTAGCCCCTGAAGCCTGCTCTGGACAACGCCGCCGCGCGCGAGTACATTGCAGCCAACGTCCCCTCGATCGCCTGACCATGCGCCGCCCACGCCGCTCGCGCAAGGAGGTTGTCATGCGAATGCCTCACGTTGCCGACCGCTTTTTCCACCGGCATAAACCCGGTCCCGACGATCCCGCGCCACTCTTCGATTCCGGCATCGGCGACTGGCTGCTCGAACTCACCGCCATCGCGCTGATCGCCCTCATCCTCGGCACGATCCTGCGCTGGGCCTACGTCGCCATCTTCGCGAAGTGACGGGTGTTTGGCCGTACCGGCACGACTAAAGTCGTGCCCTGACGGATTCGTCGATCGACTCATCGATCCGACTCGCGCGTCTCTCCTTCTCTGGGCCAATTTCCATTTTCCTTTTTCCAATTTCCAACGCTAAACTCCGGAATCATGGCCAAAAAGAAATCTCTCACCGCCGCCGAACCCACCAAACTCCTCGCCACGCTGAAGTCCCGCTTCGATAAAAATCCTCATCGCCACAAAGGTCTTACGTGGCAGCCGATCGCCGCCAAGCTCGAAAAATCTCCCGACAAACTTTGGTCGCTCAGCGAAATGGAGCGCACCGGCGGCGAGCCCGACGTCGTCGTCCTCGGAGATGCGGCCAAAACAACCGGCGAAGTCATCTTCATCGATTGCAGCGCCCAAAGCCCGGCCGGACGCCGCAGCTTCTGCTACGACCGCGCCGCATGGCAATCGCGCAAGGAAGCCAAGCCCAAGAACAACGCCATCGACGC
>DATAMU010000116.1:0-1718 GCA_036266605.1 Candidatus Acidiferrum sp.
CTATCCTCGCGCCGAGGGGTTGGAGAAGTTCCAGGCTGAAGGCGACTTCATGAAATGCCACTTCATCGAGCAGTTCACCAAGCCCGATGAAAAGATTTCGCTCTACCGCACTGGAAAATTCACCGATTTCTGCCGCGGTCCGCACATTCCGTCGACTGGAAAAATCAAGGCGTTCAAGCTGCTCAACATCGCCGGCGCTTACTGGCTTGGAGACGAAAAGAATCCGCAACTCCAGCGCATTTACGGTACCTCGTTCTATTCGAAAAAAGACCTTGACGCCTACTTCCACGCTCAGGAAGAAGCCAAGAAACGCGATCATCGCGTGCTCGGACAGCAGCTCGATCTGTTCTCCATCCAGGAACTCGCCGGACCGGGTCTGATCTTCTGGCATCCCAAGGGCGGCATCATCCGCAAGGAGATGGAAGACTGGATGCGCGAGCAGTACATCAAGCGCGGGTACTCGCTCGTCTACACCCCGCACGTGATGCGCAAACAGATGTGGCAGACCTCGGGCCACGAAGGCTACTACTCGCAGAACATGTTCGACGTCATGGAACTCGACGACGCCGAATATCGTCTGAAGCCCATGAACTGCCCCGGGCATATCCTGATCTATCGCGATTCGCTGAAGTCGTACCGAGATCTCCCAGTGCGTCTCGGCGAACTCGGCACCGTTTATCGCTACGAGCGTTCCGGCGTGATGCACGGCCTGCTGCGTGTGCGCGGATTTACCCAGGACGATGCCCACATCTTCTGCCGTCCCGACCAGATTGAAAAAGAGATCGCCGATTGCGTCGAGTTCGCGAAAGACGTATTGAAAGATTTCGGCTTCGATAAGTTTCAGACCGAACTTTCCACCTGGAACCCCGACGACAAACAAAATTTCGTCGGCTCTGAAGAGCAGTGGAACATGGCGACCCACTCGCTCGAGAAAGTTCTCAAAGAACTCAACATCGAGTACAAGACCATTCCCGGCGAAGCTGCGTTCTACGGCCCCAAGATCGATATCAAGCTGGTCGACGCCATCGGCCGTCTGTGGCAGCTCTCGACCGTGCAGTTCGACTTCAACCTGCCAAAGCGTTTCGAGCTCGAGTATGTCGCCGAAGACGGAACCCGCAAGCAGCCGCTCATGGTCCATCGCGCGCTGTATGGATCGATCGAGCGCTTCTTCGGCGTGTTGATCGAGCACTACGCCGGAGCGTTTCCGGTCTGGCTCTCGCCGGTGCAAGCCGTCATGATTCCGATCGCCGAGCGCCACTCTGACTACGCCAACAAAGTTGCCGACCAGCTCAAAGCTGCCGGCGTCCGGGTACATGTCGATGCGCGCAACGAAAAGATGAACGCCAAGATTCGCGAACATGCATTGCAGAAGGTCCCGTTCCTGCTTGTCGTCGGCGACAAAGAGGCCGAAGCAAACAAGGTCAACGTCCGTACTCGCGGCAAGGAAAAAACCGAAGACATGCCCACCACCGACTTCGTCGCCAAAGTCAAAGACCTGATCACCAGCAAGACCTCGACGTTATAACAACCCATGTAGTGGCAGCCGTCCCCGGTTGCCCGATACGACCGAGTTTCATATTCAACATGCAACAGCTCACATCGCGACTGCTTGCAGTTTTAACGCTTCGGCTTGTCACCTCCACGCAGGCGGGAGATGATTCGCCGGGGACGCCGCTATGGAAGACGTCGAGCGTTGCACGGGAATATTGCGTTTCAAA
>DATAMU010000117.1:0-2149 GCA_036266605.1 Candidatus Acidiferrum sp.
CGTCGGGAAATCCGGTGCCGTTGCCTTGGGTGTGCTTGTCGAGCAGAGCGACATAACTGTCGGCGTTCTCGAAGGGAACTGGATGCAGAAGAAAAGCTTCGGCCATGCTGAAGATGGCGGCGTTCGCACCGATGCCAAGCGCCAATGCGATGATGCAGACCAGCGAGACGAGCCGGTTCTTCATCAACATCCGAACGCCGAATCGCACATCCTGCCAGAGTGCTTGCATCGTTCCTCCCCACGAGCTGCGCGGCTCGCCTAAGGGAACTAACGTACTTTTGCTGGAATTGTTTCCAGCTAAAACTGACTACGGTGAGCGCCGACCGAAAGTATCTTCAAGCTGCTCTGAAAGAAACAAGGGCGCGGAGTTCCGCGCCCTTGTTAGGAAACGAACTTACTTCAAGGGCTGAAGCCCCCTTCGCTCTGGCGAAGTTCATGTCGCGGCTGAAGCCGCGACCCACAAAGCGCCGATTTGGCTGAAGCCGACCGGCAAAGAAGCGCTCGGAGATTACGCTCCGACGCGGGCTTCTTGGGTCTCTTCGACGATGCGGCCGTCGAAGAGGTGAATCGTGCGCTCGGCGAAGTTCGCGTAGCGCTGGTCGTGGGTCACCATGCAGATCGTCGCGCCGTTGCGGTGCAGGTCGCGCAGCAGTTCCATCACGGCTTCGCCGTTCTTGGAGTCCAAGTTTCCCGTGGGTTCGTCGGCCATCAGGATGAGAGGATCGCCGACCAGCGCGCGAGCTACAGCGACGCGCTGTTGCTGACCGCCCGAGAGCTGCGACGGATAGTGGCGAAGGCGGTGCGCCATTCCAACGCGCTCCAGCGCGTTCTGCACCTTCTGCTTGCGCTCGCTTGAGCTGGTGCCGCGATAGGTGAGCGGCAGCTCGACGTTCTCGTATACGGTGAGATCGCCGATGAGGTTGAATGCCTGGAAGATGAAGCCGATCTCGCGATTGCGGATACGCGTGCGCTCGCTGATCGACAGGTTGGCCACGGGCTGACCGTTCAGCTCGTAGTTGCCCTCGCTCGGCGAATCGAGCAAGCCGAGGATCGACAGCAAGGTTGACTTGCCGCAGCCCGACGGGCCCGCGATCGAGATGTAGGTGCCTTTCTTGATCTCGAGGTGGATTTCCTCGAGAGCGTGTGTCTCGACCTCATCGGTCATGAACACTTTTTTGACGCCTTGCATCTTGATCAGTGTTGGTGCGTTTGGATCGAGCATGGGCTCTCCTGTTTAGAAACTGGAAATTGGAAAATCGAAACTGGTTACCTCAAAACCTGAAAATCGAAGATGGCGACCTAAAGTCGCCTCTACAAGATGGCGACGAATCCGCAACGCTGAAATCGACACACTGTCGTCTTCTAATCTGCTAGACGATGTATAGACGACAAATGTTCCTAAAGTTCTCGTACCAGTACCGATTTTGATGCCGCTATTCATACCGGAGCGCCACCAAGGGATCGACTCGGGTCGCTCGACGGGCCGGAAGGTAGGCCGCGGCCAAAGCGACGAGAGTCATAAAGACCAGCGAGAGGCCGACTGTAGCCGGTTCGAAAGCCTTGACCCCGTACAGCATCGAATTCAACAACTTGCCTAGCCCATATGTCAATGGGAGACCAATAACCACCCCGATAAGAAGCAGCCAGGACATCTCGGTGAGGATCATGCGGCCGACATTGCCTGCTTCGGCGCCCATGGCCATTCGGATGCCGATCTCGCGCGTTCGCTGGGTGACGCCGTACGCCAGCAATCCGTAAATGCCGATTGCCGCGAGCAAGGCGGCCAAGGCGCCGAAGATTTCCGACAGGCTGGCGATGAGACGGTCATTGGCGATCTGGCGTTCTATCTGCGCTTCGAACGTGCGGACCGACTGGACCGGCAAGCTCGCGTCGAGCTGGTTCACGACGCCGCGGACGGAGTTCGCAATCAGGGTTGGATCCTGAGATGTCCGCACGTAATAGGTGAGGCGGCCGACATGCGCTTCCTGCGGGTACGGCACATATACAAACGGCTTGATGTCTTCTTCTTTGACTCCGTCGTGGTGGCTGTCTTTCACCACGGCGACGATTTCCATGTCGGGTTTTCGATCGCTTGAATGACCGAATCCCAAGTGATGGCCAACAGCGTCACCAGTGGGGAAGAACATCT
>DATAMU010000118.1:0-6147 GCA_036266605.1 Candidatus Acidiferrum sp.
CTCGATGAGCCCGTTTGGCAGATCGATACCGCAGATCTTTCCGGTGGCGCGATAGTCCTTCCACCCCGACCCGGAAACGTAACCCCGCACAACGCACTCGATCGGAAGAGGTTGCGTCTTGCGCACGACCATCGAGCGTCCGGCGAGTTCGCTTTTGTAAGCGTCAAACGGGGCGGGGAACTCGGTGGCGCTCAAAATATGATTCGGAATCACGTCGCGTAGTAGTTCGAACCAGAATAGCGAAAGCTGCGTCAGCACGCGGCCTTTGTCGGGAATTCCCGTCGGCAATACGACGTCGAACGCGGACAAACGGTCGGACGCCACGATCAGAAGTTTGTCGCCCAGGTCGTAGATGTCGCGCACTTTACCGCGCGCGGCGGGTGTAATGCCGCCGAAATTTGTCTCTCTTACAACGCGCATCGCTGCCCCTGATGACAAGGTTGGATTCCCTCGAGCCCTTCTCGAAGCCCCTCGTGAAGCTCGTTCTTGAAGAAAGTGTGATGCATTCTAACGTAGCGTGCTGCCCTGTCAATGTAACGAGCGTGTGGAAAAAATTGGAAAAGCGAGGGTGCGAGAAAAATTTTCGTACCGCGAATTCGCAGTTGAAATCGCGATGCGATTCGGTTAAGAGTCGCGACGTTCGCCGTGGTTCCGCGAAAAAAGAGGCGAGCTTTACGCTCGCCTCTCGACGCTGATTTTGTTGAACTTGGAGTTTTTACGCCGCGGAGGCTGCCGCTGCCATCGTCTTCTTCGGCATTTCGTCGCCTTCCCAGCGCACGCTGACGAGTTTCGAAACACCCGGCTCTTGCATCGTCACTCCGTAAAGCACGCTGCCCGTCTCCATCGTCTTGCGGTTGTGCGTGACGATGATGAACTGTGTCTGCGAGCTCATCTCGCCGACCAGCTTTGTGAACCGGCCGACGTTGGCTTCGTCCAGCGGCGCATCGACTTCGTCCAGAATGCAGAACGGGCTCGGCTGATACTTAAAGATCGCGATCAGCAGCGCCAACGCCGTCATCGCTTTTTCGCCGCCCGAGAGCAGCAAAATGTTCTGCATGCGCTTGCCTGGCGGTGACGCGATCACGTCAATGCCGGCGTCGCCCGAGCTGTCGACCTCAGTCAGCCGCATCTCAGCATGACCGCCGCCAAAAATCGTGTGGAACGCCGTCGAGAAGTTCGTGTTGATCGCGTGAAACGCCTGCTCGAATTTTTCTCGCGTGACCTGATCGAGTTCGACGATTGCCTGCTGCGTGTCCGCAATCGACTGTATTAGGTCGTCGCGCTCGCGTGTCATGAAACTGAAACGCTGCTCGGTCTCGTTGAACTCTTCGAGCGCCATCATGTTGACCGCGCCCATCGACTCGATGCGCGACTTCATCTCGCGATAATTTGTCTCCGCGATCGCCAGCTCTTCACCGCTGATGAACGCCGTCTCTGTCGCGATCAAATCCTCGGGCTGCATGTTCACTTCCGAGATGCATGTCTCGCGCAAATGTTGCCGGTCGGAATCATTTCGCGCACGCTCGACCTCCGCATGCCCGCGCTGCTCGCGAGTTTCCTGTAGCGATTGCCGGCCGAAACGCAGCGTGTCTTCCATCGAAGCAAGCCGCTTGCGGCCAGCGTCCCACTCGGCTTCGAGTGCCACTTGCGATTCTTCGAGGCGCGTCTTTTCGGCGCGCAACGCCTCGAGCTGCACTGTGAGCTGTTCATTCTGCGTGACAAGCCCAGCCGCTTCCTCGCTGATCGACGTTTGCTGCTGTTGCAGCGACATCGTCCGGCGATCGATCCCTTCGCGCTCCTGCTGCAAGCGCGAAGCGAGCGCTTCGGACGCCGACAGCCGCTCATTCAGCGCCGCAAGCTCCGCGCGCGCAACCGCAAGCTCGTCTTGCTCCGTCTGAATCGAAGCGCGAAGCTGCACTAACTCTTCCGCAAGCCGCGTACTTTCCGCCTCAGCTTCCGCCCTTGTCGTGTTCGCCACCGCGAGCTGCGTCTTCGCCTGCTCCGCCCGCGAACGAGCGCCATCGACATTCTGTCGAATCCGCCCAAGCTCGCTCTGGCACGAAGTCAGCTCCAGCCCGAGCCGCGCCAGCTCCGCCTGTGTCTGCTCGTGGCGATGTTTTGCCGACAAAACATCGCGTTCCGCCGCGTGTTGCTGGGTCGAAATTTCTTCCAGCGTCTGCTCCGCTTCCTTCAAATCGGAAGCGAGCGCATCCTGCATCGCCTTGATTCTCTCGGTTTCAAACTCAAGCTGCGCAATATCGGCATCGAGCGCGCGCAACTCACGCTTCATCACGAGCGGACCCGCTTCGTCCGCACGTCCGCCGGTCACCATCCGACCCTGGTAGCAAGTCCCGTCCGGCGTCACGAACGCATACTGCGGATTGTCCCGCGCCAGCTTTTCCGCCGCCGCAACGCTGTCCGTCAGATACGCCGCCTTCAGCCGGGGCAAAAACTGCTTCGCCGCCGGCCCCAGCGGATCACGAAACTCCACCAGCTTATCGAGCCGCGACACAACGCCGTCTTCCGCTCTGAAATTCACGATCGGCTCGTACTCGTCCAGCCGCAAATTCAAACTCCGCAATGAATCGACGAAGAACGTCGCGCGTCCTCCAACCTCGTCGCGCAGCATCGAAACGCCCGCGCGCGCGTGATCGTACGTCTGCACCACGACATACTCCAGCTCATCCCGCAAATATTGTTCGATCGCCGTTTCGTGCTGCTGCTCAACCTCCGCGTAATCCGCCAGCACACCGACCGCGTGGAAATCGGTTCCCCCGCCGCGCTCATTTGCCGCAAACAGCTTCTGCACTGCATCCGCGGTGTACGACCGGTCGTTCAAAACCTGCGTCAACGTAGCGTGCTTCGCGCGCGCACCCGAAAGGGAATCGCGCAGCGCCTCAGCCTGCTTCGCCGTCGCATCGCGCTCTTCGCGCAATCCCGCAATCCGCGTTTGCAGCGCCGCAACCTGCCCTCGCAGCGCGGTCAACTGGGCGTTTGCCGTCTCCCACTCCACAGCAGCCGCATCGGCACTGTCGCGCACTTGCAACGACATCTCCAGCAGCGCGCCTTCCGTCGTCTCCAATTTCTGCATCGCCGCTGCCTGATGCACCAGCGCCTCTTCCGCCTGCTTCTGCTCACCGTGCAAACGCAGCAAACTCTCGCCCGCTTCCGATGCACACTGCCGCAGCGCATCGATGCGCACTTCCGACTCATGAATCTGCGACGCCCGCGTCTGCGCACGTACCGTCAGCCCATTCACATTCCCCGTCAGCGTCGCCGATTCGGTCCGCAACGAACTCACCGATTCAAGCTGCGCCGAGTTTCGCGCCTCCCACTCCGCGATCTGCGCCGCCGCCGCCGTGATCTCCGTCGCGATCTGTCCGCCGCGCCCAGCCAATTCCTGCGCGCGCTGCTCGTTGTAAGAAATCTTGTTCTCGTTGCGAACGACTTCGAGTCCAGTCATGTTCAGCACATTCTGGTTCTGCTTGATCGTCGTATCCAGTTCATACACGCGCTGTTGCAGCCTATCCTGCTCGGCCTCCTGCGTCTGAATCTCGTTCGCGTGCTTACTCTCCGACGCCATCAACTCTTCCAGTCGCTTCCCAACACGCTCGGCCTCGGCATCCAGTTCGCGCGCCTTGCCCGCCAACATCTGCCGCACGATCCCACGCATTTCATCGCGAATTTCCGCATACCGCCGCGCCTTCGCCGCCTGCCGCTTCAACGACCCAAGCTGCTTCTCCACTTCGACCACGATGTCGTTCACGCGCGACAAATTCAGCTTCGACGACTCCAGCTTCGCTTCCGCCAGCCGCTTCTTCGTCTTGAATTTCGTCACGCCGGCCGCTTCTTCGATGATCGCGCGCCGCTCCAGCGGCTTCGTCGAAAGAATCTGTCCGATACGGCCCTGCTCGATGATCGCGTAGGAGTCCGGCCCCAGCCCGACTCCCATGAACATTTCCTGAATGTCGCGCAGCCGTCCCACGCGCCCGTTGATCAGGTACTCGCTCTGCCCCGAGCGATAGAGCCGCCGGCTCACCACAACCTCGCCCGGCTTTGTCGTCAGCGCATGCTTATCCGCCATCTTCTTCTTGCGCTTGCCCTTCAGAAACTCCGGCTCCGCAGAGTCCGCAGGCAAAACTTCCACCGGCACAATTTCCGCACCCTCGGCCGAAACGCCTTCCAAACCGGCCCCGTGCTCGTCCGCGTGCCCCGCATCCGCATATCCAGCCAAAATATCGCCTGCCGGCGTCCCAATCTCCGAACCTGCCGTCCCGTCCTCCAGGAGATTCACGCCGCCGCCCGCTTCAGCCGAAGCCGCCAAGCCGTTGGCTCCATCCGCCGGCCCATCCAGCACAAACTTCGCAGCCTCAGCCAGTTCCGGGTCCTCCAGCGTAATCGTCACTTCCGCCAGTCCCATCGGCGGCCGCTTTACCGTCCCGTTGAAAATGCAGTCCGCCATCCGCTCCGCGCGCAACGACTTATGGCTCTGTTCGCCCAATACCCAAGAGATCGCATCCACGACATTTGACTTGCCGCACCCGTTCGGCCCCACGATGCAAGTCGTGCCGATCCCAGCAAACGTCACTACCGTCCGCTCGCAAAAGGACTTAAAACCGGTAATTTCGACTTTTCGCAGCTTCAGCAAGGTATCCCCTTTTGTTAGTGCCAGTTACGGTGCTTCCCCGGCCCCCGCCGGGTCCGACTCACATCCACGTCTGGACCGTTTTGGAACTGAATTCGTCACGACCCATACGTGATTGCACACACCAAACCAGACTACATTTCGTTTTTCGAAGGGAAGGGATTCGCGTCGATCGCGGCGCGATCAACTTGGACACATCGACCGTCTCGCGGTCGCCCGTCAAAAACTTTGGCAGGTTCTCGTTCAGAGGCCCTTGCCGCCTGGCGCATAAGATGGCGGTACGGGAGACGAGCCTAGCACGCGTCCCTACCCATGTAAAGACTTACCCCAAGGGTAGTGGTCATTTTTCTTAGGCCACAAGAGCCTTACATCGCCCCAATCGCGATCGTAGGGGCGCAGCACGCTGCGCCCCATGTCCGCACGATCACAGCCCATTTCGCCCTCGCGTCTTGCCTCCCCACTCCAACTCCTCCGTGCTGGGTTGAAAGCGCCTTCGTCCTCCCTTACTATCGGCCCCACCACCGTGCCGCCATCGACAATCCATCCTGCCCTCAAGCACGATTTCATCCATCGATCGCGCGCACCGTGCTCTGCTTCGGCAAAATCACTCAAGTTCTTGAAGTCCTAAGAGGACACTCATGATCCGCACCATGCTTTGCGCCATCGCTGTCGCCGCAACTCTCACGCTTTTCACTCCCTCGCACTCGCTCGCTCAAGGCACCACCACCGAACCCCCCGCCTACCTCAACCCTAACCTCCCCGCCGAACAACGCGCCGCCGACCTCGTCCACCGCATGACGCTCGAAGAGAAAGCCACGCAGCTCGTTAACCAAGCCCGCGCCATCCCGCGCCTCAATATCCCTGCCTACGATTGGTGGAGCGAATCCCTCCACGGCGTCGCCGCCAAGGGCAGCACATCTTTCCCCGAGCCCATCGGACTCGCCGCCACCTTCGACGCCCCCGCCATCCACGAAATGGCAATCGCCATCGGCACCGAAGGTCGCATCCATCACGCTCATTCCGTCCGTGCCGGCCACAGCGACATCTTCGAAGGCCTCGACTTCTGGGCGCCCAACATCAACATCTTCCGCGATCCGCGCTGGGGCCGCGGCCAGGAAACTTACGGCGAAGATCCATTCCTCACCGGCCGCATGGGCGCCGCCTTCGTCACCGGCATGCAAGGCGACGACCCGCGCTACTACCGCGTCATCTCAACGCCAAAACATTTCGCCGTCCACAGCGGCCCCGAATCCACGCGCCACAAAGCCAACGTCGACGTCAGCAAGCACGATGAGCTCGACACCTATCTCCCCGCCTTCCGTTACGCCATCACGCAAGGCAAAGCCGGCTCCATCATGTGCGCCTACAACAGCATCAACGGCGAGCCCGCCTGCGCCAGCAATTTCCTTCTCGAAGACCAACTCCGCGACAAATGGAAATTCAAAGGCTACGTCGTCTCCGACTGCGGCGCCGTTATCGACATCTTCAACGGCCACAAATTC
>DATAMU010000119.1:0-4207 GCA_036266605.1 Candidatus Acidiferrum sp.
ACGGCTGTAACGGCGCCAGCATGCCCCGCCCACAAGCAACAACAGGGCTACGCCATGGTGTTGCGCAGTTTGCGGTTAGGCTCAAGCTTGGGTTAGTTGAGCGTAGCGTTCGATGAATTTTTTGGTGCCGCGGCCGGGGAAGGTGACGGCGAGTTTGCGGTCGTCTTCGTCGCCTTCGACGGCGACTACTGTGCCTACGCCGTATTCTGGGTGGCGGACTTTTTGGCCGAGCATCGGATCGGAGCCGGCGGATTTTTTGCCGAAGGTGAAGGCAGAGGCGGACTTGCCGAAGCTCGGTGTTTTGGACGGAGTTGAGGTGCTGCGCGACGGCGTGCGGCTTGGAAGCGGTGTGCCGCGGACGCGGCGGGCGAATTCTTCGGGGGAGTACGAGTATTCGGGGTCGGGTTCGTAGCGGCGCTGCTGGCCGATCTCGGACATGGAGCCGCGGACGGTGTCTACTAATTCGCTGGGGACTTCGGCGAGGAAGCGCGATGGGAGCGAGGCGCGGAGCTGCTGTTCGTTGCCGAAGATGCGGCGATAGACTGCACGCGTCAGCGTTAAAGATTTGCGGGCGCGGGTCATGCCGACGTAGACGAGGCGGCGCTCTTCTTCGATGCCTTTGGGATCATCGAACGATCGGCTGTGGGGGCAGATGCCTTCTTCCATGCCGGTGAGAAAAACGTGATCGAACTCGAGGCCCTTGGTGCTATGAAGCGTGATTAGCGTGACGCCGGGTTTGTCCTCGAACTGGTCGGCGTCGCTGACGAGAGCGGCGGCGTCGAGGAAGTCGGAGAAATCTTCGCCGGACTCTTCGCTTTCGGCGATGGCGCGGGAAAGTTCTTCGAGGTTTTCGATGCGGGCGACGTCATCGGGCGTGTTGCGGTCTTTCAACATCTCCATGTAGCCGGTGTCTTCGAGGACGCTGCGGAGAAATTCGGGCGGGTTCAACTTCAAATAATTTTCCTGGAGCTTCGCGATCAGGTCCTGGAATGCGCGAAGAGGTGCGACGGCGCGGCCGCCGGATTCGCCGGAGACGAATTTGTTAATGGCGTCCCAGAGCGGTGTGTTGTCGGTGCGCGCGGTTTCTCGCAGGGCGTCCATGGTGGTTTTGCCGATGCCGCGCGGCGGAACGTTTAAGACGCGGAGGAGCGAGACGTCGTCTTCGGGATGGAGCGCGAGGCGGACGTAGGCGAGCGCGTCTTTGACTTCGGCGCGATTGTAGAAGCTGAAGCCGCCGACGAGTTTGTAGCGGATGCCGCGGCGGCGGAAGACTTCCTCGAATGCACGGGACTGGAAGTTGGTGCGGTATTCGACCGCGCAGGTGAGCGAAGAGTCATCGTCGAGGATTTTGGTGAGTTCACCGGCCACGTATTCGGCTTCGGCGAAGGCGTCGCGGCCTTCGAAATATTTTAAATTGAGGCCGGCGCCATTTTCGGCGCTGAGGGATTTGCCGAGGCGATCGGGATTGTTGGCGACGACGGCGCCTGCGGCGTCGAGAATATTTTGCGTGGAACGATAATTGCGCTCGAGCTTGATGACTTTGGCGTTGCCGAAATCGCGCGAGAAGCTCATCAGGATGGAGACGTCGGCGCCACGCCAGCGGTAGATGGATTGATCTTCGTCGCCGACGACGCAAACGTTTTGCTTGGCGTTGGTCAGGAGGCGCATCAGGTCGTACTGGACGCGGTTGGTGTCCTGATACTCGTCAACGTGGAGATACTGGAAGCGGTTCTGCCACTTTTCGCGCACTTGCGGATTGAAGCGGAGCATCTGAGCGGTGCGGAGGAGGAGGTCGTCGAAGTCGAGCGCGTTGCTGGATTTGAGCTGGCGTTCGTACTCGGCGTAGATGTCGGAAACTTTGCGAGCGTCGCCGCCGATGGCTTCAGCGCGGAGCTTTTCGGGTGTGAGGGCGTGATTTTTGGCGTTGCTGATGGCGCTGAGGACGTTCCGCGGAGTGAGCTGCTCGGAGTCGATGTTGAGCTTGGCCATGGCGAGCTTGACGGCGGCGAGTTGATCGTCGGTGTCGTAGATGGCGAAATCTTTGGGGAGCTGGGCGGCGGCGGCTTCGCGGCGGAGGAGGCGGGCGCAGAGGGAGTGGAACGTGGAGAGCCACGGTGTGGCGGGCGGGACGCCGGCTTTAAGGAGGAGGTCGGCGACGCGGGTGCGCATTTCTTCGGCGGCTTTGTTGGTGAAAGTGACGGCAAGGATGGATTCGGCGGGTGTGCCGTTGGCGATGAGATTGGCCATGCGAAACGTGATGGCGCGCGTTTTTCCGGTGCCGGCGCCGGCGAGGATTAGGACGGGGCCTTCGGTGGTTTCGGCGGCGCGACGCTGTTCGGGATTCAGTTGGGCTAGGAGATTTTGCATTTTTTGTTTTCGGGGTGCGGGTTGGGCGACGCGATCGTCGTCTAATTTTTTCGCTCGATCATTTTAGAGGATGGGGGAGAGCAGAGCAAACCGGGTGCGTTTTCGCTTTGGAACGCGCGGTGGAAAAGTTTTTAGGTGGCAGCAATCGATGATGGGAGGTTGCCACCCCAAAAAAGTTTTCACCACAGGGTGCACAGAGTTCACGGAGTAGGAAAGAATCGAGCGCGGAGCTATTGGTGGCGGCTGAGGTCGATGTCGAAATAGGTTAGGGTGCCGGAGTGATTCATTTTGGCGATTTGGGGGATGTAGAGGTGCGCGGTTTGGAGGAGATCGAATTGGCCTCCGAGGTCGAAGTAGAGGAGGCCTTGAACGGTGCTATGAGGGGCGACGACGCTGGTGGGGACTTGGGCGTTGTCGGCTTCTTTTTCTAATTCTTCCCAGTGTTTGTCGCGGCCGCCTTTTTTGCTGGGGAGAGGGACGGGAAGCCGCGGGCCGCGTGATGCCGTGGGATCCTTTGTCTTAGGTTTCAGGGCGGCGTCGGCGAGTTGTTCGGGAGTCAGCGAGGGGACTTCCTGACGATTGTCTTCGTCGATCTGGACATTGAGGCGGATTTTGTCGAGGTTGATGCGAAGAGGTTCGTCGGAGTCGTTGCGGAAATTCACCTGGACGGCGAGGACGCCGCCGTCGAAGGGAGATTTTTTAGAGAATTTCTCCTTGTATTGCGAGGCGGCGGTCCAGGGAAGCGCCGATATGGTAAGACCTTCGTGGGATTCGAGGGAGGCGGTTTTGAGGGAGTCTTGGGGCGGCGCGGTTGTGGCGCGTGGAGGTGAGAGGAGCGTCGCGGCAGTAATGAAGGTGATGGTGCAGGCGGAGAAGTGCGCGAGGACCTGGTTTCGCATCGGGTTATAATAAACCTTTCTCATATTGTCGCCTGAGATTCACGGGGGAAGAGCGGGGTTGCCCTGCTGTTTCGCGCACGTTGTAGGGGTAGGTGTCGGCGGCGGCGCAGACTCAAGACGCAGAGATCGTGCGGGCCTGGGGCGCAGCGGGCTGCGCCCCTACATTAGCAAGAGTGTTGGTCGGAGAGACTGAGGAGTTTGACTGAGTGTATTTCGTTTACAGCGTTTTGATGGCGGTGGCTGCGGCGGTGCTCTCGCCGATTTGGATTTGGAAGGGGTTGCGGCAGGGGAAGTATCTTTCGAATTTGGGCGAGCGGTTGGGGCGATCGTTTCCTGGATTGAGCAAGACGGCGACTCGCGCTAATGGGTCGGCGTCGTCGGCGCAAGCGGAGGCGATCTGGATTCATGCGGTGTCCGTGGGCGAAGTTTTGTCGGGCGTGGCGTTGGCGCAGAAGTTGAAGGCGGCTTATCCGCAGCGGCCGCTGATTGTTTCCACTACAACACAGACGGGGCAGGCGTTGGCGCGCGAACGGGTGAAGGCGGCCGACGCGGTGATTTATTTTCCGTTCGATTGGGCGTTTTGTGTGCGGCGGGCGTTGGATGCGGTGAAGCCGGCGCTGGTGATTGTGTTGGAGACGGAGATCTGGCCGAACTTTTTGCGCGAGGCGGATCGGCGCAAGGTGCCGGTGATTTTTGTCAGCGGAAGGATTTCGGATAAGTCGTTTGCGCGATATCAGAAATTTTTTGGGTGGGCGGGATTTTATCTGCGGCCGTTTTTGCGTGATGCGTTGGGACATGCGCGGGCGTTTTTGATGCAGAGCGCGCGGGATGCGGAACGGGTGCGGGAGTTGGGCGCGCCGGGCGAGCGCGTGGTGGTGAGCGGGAATTTGAAGTATGACCAGGCGGTGCCGGATGCGACGCCGATGTCGGATTGGTTGGCG
>DATAMU010000120.1:0-2918 GCA_036266605.1 Candidatus Acidiferrum sp.
ATCAACGAGTGACGATTGTTGGATTCATACAGCGTGTAGATGATGACTTTGCCGTCGGGTGACCAGGCCGGACGAACGAGATCGTTCACGGTCAGGCCTCCTGGCCTTTCTTGCAAAAGGCGGATGTCGGAGCCGTCGGAATTGGCGAGCAACAGGTCCACCCGCGCTTTCGATACCACCCCCCTCACGAAAGCGAACTCTTTTCCGCCGGGAGCGAAGCTGGGAGCGGTATCGATATCGGTGATCAGCTTGACGGGCGTGCCACCGAGGACGGGCATCTTGTAGAGCGAACTGTATAAAGTGTTCTCACGGTTGGAAGAGGCGAAGTAGATGTATTGCCCGTCGGGAGAAAACGAAAGGCCGTAGTAGAGGACGACGTCAGGAGGCAAGACGGAAACGTCGGAGCCCGTGGCGACCTGGCGAACCGTGAGGCTTTCATTTTCGCCGTCGCGCAAATCGTAGACGACGTATTGGCCGTCGGGTGAGATGGCCACGCCAGCAGCTTTCCCGCTCTGGGTGAGCTTGCTGATTTCCATGTCGCGAAAATTGAAAGCGGGCTTGTTGCCGAAAAATTTGTAGGCGACGCCCGCCGCGACGGCGAGAAGAATCAGAATCGCCGCGATGCCGACCATTAACCCCTTGCTGCTTTTTGGATTCGCGGCCGCCGGTTGTGATGCGCTGCTGCCCGGCGTTGCGCCGATGGAGTGGCTCGCATACGCAGATTGCTGCGACAAACTATTCAGCGGCGCGGGAGAGCTTAATGCAGGGTTGTTTGTGTCGGAAAGACGGATGCGACCGGAACTGGAGTCGCGCTCGAGACGTTTCAAATCGGTGCGTATGTCGGCGGCGTGCTGGTAGCGAAGGTTGCGATCTTTTTCGAGAGCTTTGATGACGATGCGTTCGAGCTCGGGCGGAAGATCGAGATTGATGCGGGTGATGGGGATGGGCTGGCGATTGAGAATCGATTCGAAAATTTCGGCGGTACTTTCGCCACGGAAGGGAAGCTGGCGCGTGGCCATTTCGTAGAGGACAGAGCCGAAGGAAAACAGATCGGAACGGGCGTCGAGCTCTTTGGCGCGCGCTTGTTCGGGAGACATGTAAGCGACGGTGCCGATGGTGCTGCCGGGACTGGTTAGGTGATCGAGGTTGGCGCCGCCGTCGGTGGCGAGGGTGTCTCCTACAGCAGCTTCCGCGCGCGCGCCGGTGACTTTGGCGAGGCCGAAGTCGAGAATTTTTGCCTGATTGCGCGTAGTGACAAAAATATTGGCGGGCTTGATGTCGCGGTGGACGATGCCTTTGGAGTGAGCGGCGTCGAGAGCGTCGGCGATGTCGATGGCAAGTTCGAGAATGGTTTCGAGATCGAGCGGGCGACGCGCGATGGTGTACTTGAGCGTTTCGCCTTCGAGGCACTCCATGGCGATGAAGGCATTGCCGTCTTCCTGACCGATGTCGTAGATGGTGCAAATGTTGGAGTGATTGAGGGCGGATGCGGCTCGAGCTTCACGTTGAAAACGGGCGAGTGCTTGCGGATCTTTTGCGACGGAGTCGGGAAGAAATTTGAGGGCGACGAAACGTCCCAGGCGGGTGTCTTCGGCTTTGAAGACGACGCCCATGCCGCCACCACCGAGTTTCTCGATGATGCGGTAATGGGAAATGGTCTGACCTGGCTCGACTGGGGCTTCCGACATTGCGGGAGATAGTAGTGGGAGAGGGGAGGTTAGTCAACGAACAGGGATTTGAGCGAATGCTATTGGGACTTGGTGGGGGACTTGAGGAGGACGATGTCGGCGGTGCGGGTGCCGCGGGCGATGGCCAGGGTTTGGCCGTCGCCTGACCACGCGAAAATTTGAGACAGGTCGGAGGTGAAGTGAGTGAGTTGTTTGGCTGGTCCACCAGCGAGTGCTTGGCGCCAGACGTTGGTGACGCCGCCGTGAGTGACGAGGTAGTCGATCGATTTTCCGTCGGGGGCCCAGATGACCACGCCGCCGCCGACCATGCGATCGAAGGTGTGAATGGCGGCTCCGCCTTTGCCGGGGACGATGCTGAAGTGGACGGGATTGGCCAAGTTTTGAGGATCCTGCCAGACGTAGAGGAGCGATTGTCCGTCGGGCGAGGGGATGTTGGCGCCCATGGAAGCATAGGGGACTTCAATTCTTCGCGGCTGGCCGCCGTCGATGGAGACGGCGTAGGTGCCGGAATCTTCTTCGCGATAGTAGACCGACTGTCCGTCCGCAGAGCAAATCGGCAGAGCGTAGGTTTTGGTGGAGACAAGGAGCTTCGGATTGGAACCTGTTGCGTCTACCCGGAAAATGCTGCTGTCGTCGCCCTGGCGTTTTTGAAAGACGATGTGCTTTCCGTCGCCACAGCCGTCGGCAAAGGCGACGTTTTGGTCGGCGCCGAAGATGCGGGTGGTATCGGAACCGTCGGCCGAGATGGAGGAGAGCTCGCCGTTGTCGGTGAGGAAAAGGAATCGATCTTTGCCGAAGGGGGCGATGCTGCGGATCAGTGAGCCGCCGGAAGTGATCTGGTGGGCGCGGTTGGCATCGCCGTCTGGAGCGAGCCAGAGGTCGGAGGTGCGATTATTTTCGATCGCCGCGAGGGACGTTGCGTCGCGAGAAAGACCCAGCCACGGGAGGCTGTAGTTGGTGAGGTCGTTGGAAAGGCGATGCGCCTGGCCGTCGGGATAAGAGACAGTCCAGATCTGGCCGCGATTGGAACCGGCGCGCTCGCGAATGACGACGATGAGCGCGCTGCCGTCGGGAAGCCAGACAGGTGCGCCGACGTCGTCGTGCGTGGAGAACAGCGCGCGAGCCTTGGAAGGGTCGGCGACCGGGATGGCGTTCAGAGTCACGAGGTAGTTGGATTCGTAAAAAGTGGTGACGATCGTTTTTCCGTCGGGTGACCATGCGGCGCGCACA
>DATAMU010000121.1:0-6971 GCA_036266605.1 Candidatus Acidiferrum sp.
GCCTTGATGTTTCCCGCTGGTGCCGCCGGCTGGTTGATGTTCAGCGGATCACCGCCAAACGTAATCGTCAGCCCGCCAACGCCCGTCACGATTCCCACCGCCGACCCATATGCGTTCTGCAACAAAATTACGTCGCCCACCGTAATGCCCACCGCCGGATCGGTCACCGCCGGAGCCGTCCCCGCAGGCATCGTCAAGCTGCTTCCATCCGGCGCGATCGTCGCCGCCTGATACGCGCTCCAATCCAGCGTCGGATCCACATACGTAATCTTGATCGCGTCGCTCGCTTCCGAAAGCGTTGGCCCAATTTGATTTCCCGGTGTCACCTTGTAGAGCAATCCCTGTCCGTACGCCGGATCGGCCGCC
This sequence comes from Candidatus Acidiferrum sp., assembly GCA_036266605.1. Lineage (GTDB taxonomy): Bacteria > Acidobacteriota > Terriglobia > Acidiferrales > UBA7541 > Acidiferrum. The sequence continues at coordinate 367 of DATAMU010000121.1, forward strand.
GTATAGCACTGCGACGTGTCGCACGCAAAATTTGGATCCGCGCCACCCGTCGCAGCCGACGGAATCGCAATTCCATTCAGCGGCACGCCCGTGCCCGCCTGCGAAAGGTCGCGCGTAATCTGTGTCAGCGCCGCGCGCGCTTCGGTCTGCACTTCCGAATGCTTCAAGCTGATGTTCGACGTATTCACCGAATGCGCGAACAGCAGGACCGCTCCGCCAACGACTGTCACCGTGACCGCCGTGGCCACCATCAACTCAACCAGCGTGAATCCCGAATGTTTTTGCCGCGACATACCCGTCATACCTGTCCTCATTGAAATCGCGAAATGTAGCCGGTCACCGTATAGTTGCGCGCCGCGCGCCCCGGCGACGTGACCTGCACCGTCACCGTGATCTGCCGCACGTCCGGGCTGACATTTCCCGTGGAATCGACCAGCGGCTGAATCAAAATCTGTCGCTGCATGTTCACCAGCGGAATGATCTGATCGTCCGCGGTCCCGACTATCCCATCCGGCCCCGGCAAAATCTGGCGGTCAAGGATCGTCGTTTGTGTGTTCGACCCAACAATTCCGTTCGTGCCGGGCAGAAACAACGACTGAAATCCATCGACGAAAATTCCGCCGTTTGAAACGTTCTGAATTCCCGTAAATCCGATCGTCCCGTCGTTGCGCGCGCTGTACACGCTCTCCAGTGCTTCGCGCGCTTTCTGCTTCGCGATCAAGTCTTCACGGGTGTATTGAAGAGAATTCAGCGACTGGCTGAACAATCCAGCGAGTCCCACAAGCCCTACCACCAGGATGACCGACGCCACCGTCGCCTCGAGCATCCCGAATCCCGACTTCGCCGTCATGCGCCCTCGTCGGGCTCGTGTAGGGGCGCAGCATCGCTGCGCCCCTGCTTGCCCGGAGGTCAGCACATTCTCGTTCTGGGTATCTCTTTCTTTCACGCATCCACCAATCGTCCGCCATCTCATTGCGTCCACCCCGGCGCGCCGCCTAGCGTCGCAAACGTCCAACCCTTCACACGGCCGGTCGCTCCAAATAACGTCACCGCTCGGCTGGAACTGAGATTTCCAGGAATCGCGACGTAAACAACGCCATCATTCAGCCGGTTCGCTCCATCCAACGCGCGTCCATCCGGTTGAAAATAAACCTGTGTTCCGCCGCCGCCATTCGCCAGATCGAAATCGATCGCGTTCGCTCCGGAGCCCAACCCATCAGGAACCGTGCCCGCCCCTGTCGGAATTCCTCCGACGCAAATAAACTGAATCCCATCCGGCAACGTCATTGGCTGTTGCGCCTGCGCAAACCCCGGCGTCGTTCCGGTAATCGTCGCCGCGACGTTGGCCACCTGACCCACATCGAGCTGAATCTGGTTTGGTGCCACAAAGGTCAAGCGATAAATCCTTCGCTCATCGATCGCACGTTCATGCGCCCGCCGCATCTCGCCGAGCACCATTTCCATTCCCGCATTCGCGCGCGACCTCTGAACGTTCGGCACCATGGTGATCAACGCGACCGCCGTCAGAATCAGGATGATCGTCACCACCACCAGCAGCTCGACCATCGAGAATCCGCGCTCCGCCACCCGGTCAGATTGAGCCGGATGACAGTGCTTAGCCTGAGAGGTAGAGCGGTCCCGCCGCGGGTTTCGACTGAAAGAGGTGGGCATAGCTTGCTTTCTTCCTTGTGCCGCTGGGACCGTAGGATGGTCCTGGGGGATTGGCCAAGAAAGTTGCACGCCGGCTTCCGGTACAAGCCGTCCGAAGCGCCCTGTTTTTCAACTACTTACGAACTACTACCCAGTCCTTGCTCGTCCCTCAAAACAGGCCGGGGAGAATTTGTTACAAGTTGCCCTAAAGCAAGTGGTGAATTCCGAACTCGGCACCGCCGATTTCTCAAGGCTTACGTCTTGGATTAGTTCGCGATAGACCAGCGATCGCGACTGCCGTCCGCATCTCCTAGTGCGAATAGAATGCGAAACCAACTGGCTCCCCTGCCGGTACTGGTCTTTAACAAATCGAACGCTCGGGTAATTCCTTTATGGACACAAGGACAGGTATGGTGTTCAATCATGCAGCGCTCAGGTGAACCTGGTCCCGGTACCTGCGCGTCGGCGTCCAAGCCTGTGTTTCGGGTCGGCCCGGCCTGTTTTTTTGGGTCCGTGGATTTCCCCCGAGACTTCCGCAGCAGTCCTACGACGCGCGATCCCAAGAAAAGAAGTGTGCCCGTTACTTTGAGCTCTCCTCTCATGCTCGGTGCTGGGGTGTCGCTCCGGATTCAGCCGGTGCCGCGCGGACCTATCGTCAACGAAGACTTCTTCGGGCTCCGCGAGAACCCGTTTAGCCTCACGCCGAATCCTCGCTACATCCATCGCACGCGTCACGCGCACGAAACTCTCGGCCGCATCTCTCGCGGCGTTCTCGACCGCAAGGGCCTGATTCTGCTCACCGGCGAAGTCGGCACCGGCAAGACCACTCTTCTCTACACCGCGCTCCACCTTCTCGACGGCAATCCCGCCGTTCAGCACAAGATCAAAACCGCCGTCATCGTCCACCCGACCCTGACCCGCGAAGAATTCCTCGAGTCCGTCCTCGACGAATTCGACGTGCAGTGCTCGACGCAGCGCCGCCAGGCGCGCCTCGAAGCATTGCTAAAAGCTCTGCTCGACGTTCGCCGCAAAGGTGGGCTCGCTGTTCTCGTCATCGACGAAGCGCAGATGCTCACCACCGAACTGCTCAAAGAGATTCGCTCGCTGCTCGAGCTTCAAACCACCCAGGAAAAGCTTCTGCAAGTCATTCTTTGCGGCCACCCGTCGATCGGAGCCAAGATCGACGCGCTCAATCAGGACGGCACGCCGCTCGAAGTCGTCCACTGCACCGCGAGACCGCTCACGCAGGACGAAACTCGCGACTACGTCCAGCACCGCATGCGCATTGCCGGCGCCCGTTCTGACAGCATTTTTCTCCAGGAAGCCGTTCAGCGCGTACATGAGCGTTCTGGCGGCATTCCGCGGCTTGTGAATCTGCTCTGTGCGCAGGGTTTGTCGGTCGCAGCCAGCCGTCAGACCGTCCGCGTCACTCCGCGCATGATCGAAGACGCAGCCGCAAAGATCTGCGCCAAGGCACAAGCGCGACTCTTCGAGCCCGTTGCGCTCGAAACCGATTCCGTAGTCTCTGAAATGGTGAGCGCCGATGTCGCCGTTGCGGATGCAGCGCAGAATTTTGCCGCCGCAACGCCCAACGCCGTTAGCGCTCGAACCGCTCGCAGACACAAACGCGCCGCACGCCGCGCCCGTGTCGCCGAAGCCGCCAGGCGCGCAGCCCAGGCCGACGCTCAAACCGTCGCCGCCGCTCGAGTTCGCACCACGGAAGCAGCAAAGCCCTTGGAATCTCAGCCACCTGCCAGCAGCTTCGCTCCGGCTGCCACATCGGCTCCTGCACCCGCGACAAAGCCGGTCCAAATGCGTCCCGCCACATTCCGAAAGCTCGGATCGACGTTGGCAGCATGGAACACTCGCCTGAACCGCTGGGCCACCCGAAAGTCCAGCAACAAGCCTCGCGGCAAGCGCCTCTTTCAAATTGGCTTGGCTGGAATCGCTCTGCTCGTGGTCGCCGAAATCATCGGCGAACTAGCTCCGGCCCACGTCGTGCACATCGCCTTCGGATTCATGGGCATGCTCTTCATCGACATCGCACTCGGCCTCGGCCTCTATCTTCTCTTGGTCACCCGTGGCCTCGTGCGCAATCGTCCCGCTTGGGCCCAAGCCATCCTCGATTCGTGGTCGTCCTTGACCCGCCGCTCCAGCTAACGCGAACTTTCAGTAATCATTCATCTATCTGTGCTATACTGATGCCGTAGAAAACTACGCACGAACAGCCGGCAAATCGCCGGCTGTTTTATTTTCACCCTATCAATCAGCACTTGCGACGCGAGACCTGAACTTTAGCCGACACATTTCCGAACTGGCATCGCTGTAACTAACTCAAACGGCAGACCTTGCGCACTCCCGTTTTCCGTATATTTCGCAACTCGCAGATTTAGAAGGGGTTATTTACTCTTGAAAAAATAGGGGGGTATACCCCTAACCGTCCCACTTTGGAACGTAAAGGCTCGGCGGACAGCTTCAACGCCGCCCGATTTCCATTTTCCAGTTTCTCTTTTCCAACCTAGGCCATCTCGCCGCGCTTCGCCAGATCCCGAATGCGATCCGCCGCCCGAAACGCCAGTGCTTCGATGGTCATCGTCGGCTGCCCGCGGCCCGAAGTCACGAGACTGCTGCCGTCGCAAAGGAACAGATTCTTCACGTCGTGCGTGCGATGATCCGCATTGATGACCGACGTCTTCGGATCGTTCCCCATGCGGCAAGTTCCAAGCAGATGCACCGCGAACGACTGTTCTTCGATCGGGAACGACCATTTCTGCTTCGCGCCCGCCGCGTCAAGCAGCTCCAGCCCGCGCGCATTGAGCCACGTCGCCAGCTTCAGATCGTCGGGATGGTCCTTATACGTCGTGCGCAACGCCGGCAATCCCCAATCGTCCTTCACATCCGGATCGAGCGAAAAGCTGTTCGTCTCCAGAGGCAACGATGTTCCATGCGACATGATTTCTATCGTGCGCGTGAAATTGTGCGCCATCGCATCCTTGAACCCTTTGCCCCAGCGCGGAGTTCCTGGAGGCAGCGTGCCTGTCGCAAATCCAATCGGCGTCAGATCAAATCGCGCATCGATTCCGCCGCCACCGTAGAACCCGACTTTCTGGGCGTCCAGCTCGTAAAAATCATGAATGATGCGGCTGACTGCAAATCCTTTGTAGTCGTTGATCGGCTCGTCGAACACGCCGACCGAAATGGCGCCCGTATTGAACATTAAATATTTGCCGACCAGCCCGCTGGAATTCGCGAGGCCGTTCGGAAATTGCTTGTTCGCCGAAAGCAGCAGCAAGCGCGGCGTTTCGGCGCCGTTGGCGGCAAGCACAACCGCTTTTGCCTTCTGCAGGTGTACGTTCCGCTCGGCATCGAAATAAACCGCTCCGGTCGCGCGCCCGTTCGCATCGACCTCAATCTTGTGCACGTAGGAATTCGGGCGGATCTCGCAACGTCCCGTTTTCTCGGCAACACGAATCATCGATGCCAACGAACTCGATTTCGCCCCGACCTCGCAGCCGAATCCAAGGCAGAATCCGCAATTCACGCAAGCACTGCGTCCCGCGCGCGGCTGCGACAAAATCGCCATCGGCGCCGGAAACGGATTCCATCCCAGCTTCCGCCCAGCCTTCTCGAATATGACTCCGGACCCCTTGGTCGGCAGCGGCGGCATCGGATAGGGCTTCGATCGCGGCGGATCAAATGGACTCGCACCAGCCAGTCCGGAAACGCCGACTTCCCAATCCACCTTCGTGTAATAAGGCTCGAGATCGGCATATGTAATCGGCCAGTCCGCGAATCCCGTCCCCGAAATCGGCCCGACCTTGCTGCGCTCGACGAAATCGATCTCATGGAATCGCCAGAAATTCGCCGTAAAGTGAACGCTCGTGCCACCAACGAGACGCCCGTACGCGATGGTGCGTTGCACCTTCGCGGCTTCGTTCTCCGTTTTGCGAAACGTATTCGGCTGCGTCTTCGGATGATTCGTCAGCAGATCCTGGTTGAGAACCTTGATCTCGTTGTGCGAAAAATCCGCCTCCGTCATGTATGGCCCCTGCTCCAGCACAACGACGCGAAATCCGTTCTGCGACAATTCCTTCGCAAGGATGCCGCCGGCCGCGCCCGATCCGACGACCACAAAATCGACTTCATCCGACGTCTTGTACTTCGCCGTGCCGAGCGTCATGACTGCCCCTTGCCCGACGCCGGGCCAATCGGCCGCCATCCTGCATAGTCTTTGTCGTAGTAGCCGAACGGCGCGTGAAACATGTGCTCGCGCTCGCGTCCAATCACGGTCCAACCAACGCCTTTCGGGTCTCCGCCCGCATCAGGATCGAGCAAAAACGCAACGATCGTGTGCATGCGCACCGTCTCAAAAAAATTATTCCCGCTCATGCCACGAAACGGACGCCGCGTCGGCTTGGCGGCAGTTTCGTCATAAGAGCGCAGCACTTCGTCCTGTTGTTCCGGCGTCGCGCTCGAAAATTTGTCCAGGGTCGCAAACATCTCGTGCGTTCGCGCTCCGAGCTCCGGCAATCCCTGTCGATAGTCGTTCTGTTGCTCGACGGCAAACGTAGTCAGCGCCTTGTCGATGAAATAGACGACACCGGCTTCACGCGCTCCCGGCGTATCGGTCGTCGGAATGATCCGTGCGCAGATCGCATCGATCTCTTTGGCTTGCGCCGGTGTAAAAAAACTCAGCTTGATGGTTTCGGGAGCTTGTACTGCGTTGCGGGCGTGGGTAGCGGCGGAGCAGAGCGAAGGCCAGTGCGAGGAAACCCAGATTGCCGTCAGGCTACTACACGAACGCAATAGAAAATCGCGGCGGTTCAGGTCGTTCATCATAATTTTTCGCAGGACACTCAGGCGTTAACTGCTGTGACTCTAAGATGCCGCTATTCTATGGTCAATCACAAAGCTCCGATAGCTGAAATTGAAAACTTACATTGAATCTCGGAGAC
>DATAMU010000122.1:0-1782 GCA_036266605.1 Candidatus Acidiferrum sp.
AAATTTGTAGCGAAACATGGCGATTGAAACTATTTAGATTCGGCTGAACGGGATTTCGTTACTTCTCAAATTTGGAGCCACGGACACTTTGCGAATTACGGCAAGTAAGGCATCGCATCTTTGGATTCGACGAATTTTTTCAGGGCGGCGATGACTTCCGGGCGGATAAAGAGTTCACAGAAGAGATCGATTTCCTGGCGGAGTTCTTCACGCGGGATCGGCTTGATGAATTTTTTTGCGGTGGCGCGTGTTGCGGCATTGAACTTTGTGATTTGAGTTGCGGTGGCGCGCGAGGCGCGCAGGCCTTCGCCTTCGGAGGCGAGTTGCGCGACCAAGCCGACGGCTTGGGCGCGTGTGGCGTTGACGCTGCGGCCGGTGAGCAACAAGTCGCGAACGAAGCCGTTGCCGAGATCGCGTTTGAGGCGCGGGATGCCGCCGAAGCCGGGGATAAAGCCGAGGCGTAGCTCGGGAAATGCGAAGCGCGCCATTTTGTCGGCGACGATAATGTCGCAGGCGAGAGCGAGTTCGAGGCCGCCGCCGAAGCAGACGCCGTGGACGGCCGCGATGGTGACGAAAGGTGCTTCGTCGATCGCGTTGAGCGCGGCGTGAATGCCTTCGAGGAATTCGCGCATTTTGGCGACGCGCTCTTTGTCGGAGATTGGCGCGGAGGCGCGTTCGTAGAGTTCGCGCAGATCGCCGCCGGCGGAGAAGCCGGCTTTGCGGGCGCTGGTGATGATGCAAGCGGCGGTTTCGGGCGCGAGCGCTGGGATCGCGGCGACGAATTTTTCGAGTTCGGCGAGCATTGCGGTGCCGATTTCGTTGGCAGGCTCGCGATCGAGAGTGAGTTCGACGACGCCGTCGCGCCATTCCCAGCGGAGAGTTTTGCCGGTGAAGGATTTCATGTGGTCTTGGAAGCGTACAACGCTTCGATTTGCGAAGCGAAGCGTTCATTGATGGCGGAACGGCGAAGCTTGCCCATCGCGGTGAGAAGGCCGGAGTCGGGTGTCAAAGTTTCTGTGAGGATGGAGAAGCTGCGGATTTGGCGATAGTGCGGCAGATCGCGATTCACGTTGTCGAGCGCGGCCTGGACGGATGATTTCTCGACCGGGCCGGAGAAGAGAGCGCAAAGGTATCCGCGGCCGTTGCCGACGAGGATTACGTGCTGCGCCGCAGGCAAAAGTTGCGCGAGTTTGTCTTCGATCGGCTCGGGCGGGATTTTGTGACCGGAATTTAGGATCAGCAGGTTTTTGACGCGGCCGACGATGCGCCAGTTGCCGTGTTCGTTTTTCTCGCCTTGATCGCCAGTGTGAAACCACCCGCCGCGGAGGACGGCGACGGTTTCGTCTTCGCGATTCCAGTAGCCGGGGAAAACATTGGGACCGCGCACGATGAGTTCGTTTTCTTCGCCGACCTGCATTTCGATTGCGTCGATCGTCGGGCCGACGTGGCCGGTATCGACTGTGCCGTCAGGATCGTCCATCGTGCAGATGCCGGTGGTTTCGGTGAGTCCGTACACTTGCAACACACGAACACCGAGCATGCGGAAGAAATTTTGTGTGTCTGGTGCTAACGGAGCGGAGCCGCAGATTAGCGCGCGGAGATTGGGGCCGAAGCGCTCTTTGATTTTGGTGAAGATTAGCGAGCGGCCGAGCGAGAGCCATATTCCGTCGAACGTTTTCGGCGTCTTGTCGATTTCACGCTGCGCGGCATCTTTTGCGCGCTGGTAGAGCGAGCGAATGATTGAAGGGCGTTTTGAAATGGCGTCATCGACGCCGCGGCGAA
>DATAMU010000123.1:0-2247 GCA_036266605.1 Candidatus Acidiferrum sp.
TCTCTTCCCGGTAATCGTGCAAAAGTCGGGCGTCCTCATCTTCCTCACAGTCCTCCCGCTCTTGCTCATGATCTTCTGGTTCATCCGTGTGCGCCGTTCCGCGCCTCGAACCGCCAAGCCCATCCCCACCCAAGCGCTCTCCCACTCGTGACAAACGACAAATCCGCAGTCGCAACTCCCACATCTGCCAAATCCGTTCGAACGCCCGTATAGGGGCGCAGCACTGCCTTGCCTTGAGTTCCGAAGGGTGCGCCTCATCTTGGGAAGATCACATTTCCCCAAATCTCCTTTTCTCCGAATCCAAACCATCCTTAATCATTCGAATAACATAATACTGATTGACATTCAGTAAACACCATGCTACCATCCCCTGTGACCTCGCCGTTCCTTCCCCTCCCCACCGTCACACCACCCAAGCATCCAAAATTTTTCGAAGTACGCCCTCCCGTAACTCTCGCCGATTCAACATCTTCCACACTCCCGTTTTCCGTATTTTTCGCAACCCTATCAATCCAATCCACTTATTCACTCTTTCAAAAATATAGGGGGTATACCCCTTTCCTTCCCACTTTGGGAAACGCCCTCCGCGCGCCGCGCCTCCACACCCTCCGCCTCTGTGATACCTTGCTCCCCGCTCTTCCAAATTTCGGAGGCTTTCCCAAAATGAACCGCTGGCTCCTCAGCCTGCTCTCGCTCCTGCTCGCCCCTTTTCTAACAACGTCGGCTTCTCTCGCCGCCGACTCCTACCAGATCGTCCTCGATCGCGATGTAAAGGTCCCCATGCGCGACGGCGTCATCCTCAAAGCCGACATCTATCGCCCTCAGGCCGACGGCAAGTTCCCCGTTCTCCTCGTCCGCACTCCTTACGACCGTCGCAACGAAGCCAGCATCGGCGTCCGCGGTGCCCAGCGCGGCTTCGTCGTCATCACCGAAGACACCCGTGGCCGCTACGGCTCCGAAGGCAAGTTCTACACTTTTATCAACGAGCCCAACGACGGCTACGACACTGTCGAGTGGGCCGCCGCTCTTCCCTACTCCAACGGAAAAGTCGGCATGTTCGGCGGCAGCTACGTCGGCGCCACGCAAATGCTTGCGGCCATCACCAATCCGCCACATCTCGCAGGCATCTGCCCCATCGTCACATCAAGCAACTATCACGAAAGCTGGACCTATCAGGGCGGCGCATTCGAGCAGTGGTTCAACCAGAGTTGGACGACCGGCCTCGCCCAAGACACGCTCACAAAGGAATCGCAGCACCACTCCAACGCCGCGAAAGGCATGTGGGAACTTCCGCTCGGTGACTATCCCCTCTTCAACATGAATCCAAACAACGCCGCAGCCACCGAAACGCTCGCGCCCTACTACCTCGACTGGCTCGCGCATCCCAACTACGACGACTACTGGAAAAAAATCGCGATCGAAGAGCATTTCGCCGACATTCACGTCCCCGCTCTCCACGTCGCCGCCTGGTACGACATCTTTCAGGGCGGCTCGATCAAAAATTATCTCGGTATCAAAGCGCACGGAGGCAACGACGCCGCGCGCAATGGCCAACAACTCATGGTCATCGTCGGCGGCCACGCCGGCAACGGACCGAAAATCGGCGACGTCGTGTTCGGCCCCGACTCCAACATCGACGAAGACGCCATCATCCTCGAGTGGTACGACTTCCTCTTCCGTGGCGCGCAAAATCGTTTCGCCGATGGCAAGCCCGTAAAGATTTTCGTCATGGGCGAAAACAAATGGCGCGAAGAAAGCGAATGGCCGCTCGCTCGCGCGAAGGAAACGAAGTATTTCCTCCACGCCAGCGCCGCCGCGAATTCCGTAAAAGGCAAAGGCACGCTCTCCACAAGCGCGCCAACAAAAGAAAACGCCGATCAATTCACGTACGATCCAGCGAAACCAGTTCCAACGATCGGCGGCCCACTTTGCTGCGACACCGACCACTGGCCCGCAGGCCCGCGCGACCAGCGCCCCGCCGAAGCCCGCGACGACGTTCTCGTTTACTCCGCCACGCCGTTCGCGCAAGACACCGAAATCACCGGACCCGTTAGCGTCGAACTCTTCGCCAAGTCCTCCGCGCCCGACACCGACTTCACCGCCAAACTCGTAGATGTCTGGCCCGACGGCTTCGCACAAAATCTCACCGAAGGCATCATCCGCGCCAGCCATCGCGAATCGCAGGAGCATCCGACGCTCATCACTCCTGGCGAAGTCTACAAATACGCAATCGACCTCTGGTCCACC
>DATAMU010000124.1:0-2840 GCA_036266605.1 Candidatus Acidiferrum sp.
CGCGACGCAAATGTCGGCGACATCGCGAAAACCGCGGATGCGAAGCTCGCGAAAACACTGAACGCGACCGATCCAAATTTGTCTGCGTTCAAGGCGCGCGGCGGGAAGTTGATCCTGTATCACGGCTGGAACGATCCGGCGATTTCCGCGGTCAATACGATCAACTACTACCAGAGCGTTGTGGATGTGATGGGACAGGATGGATTCGACTCGTTCGCACGCGTGTACATGGCGCCGGGGATGCAGCATTGCGGAGGCGGCGTGGGGCCGGATTCGTTTGGCGAGAACGGTCCGTGGCCGAACGTGAAGGACGCGCATCAAAGCTTGCAGTTGTCGCTGGAGCAGTGGGTGGAGAAAGGCGCGGCGCCCAAGGAAATTGTGGCGACGAAATTCTCCGGCCCGATGAGTTCGGGGCAGGCCGAGATGACGCGGACGCTGTGCCCGTATCCAAAAGTGGCGAAGTACAAAGGCAGCGGCGACCAAAACGACGCAAGTAACTTCGCCTGTGAGGACGAGCACAAGTAAGACGGCTCTACGTCAAGAATTTGGAGGCAGCCATGCCGGCAGCGAAAAAACTAACGGAAGCAGAAGTGAATGAACGCCTCGGCACGCACAAGAATTGGGCGCTCGTCGATGGCAAGCTGCATCGCGAATTCACGTGCAAAGATTTTGTGACGGCATTCGGCAAGATGAGCAGCGTCGCACTGGTGGCGGAGTCGATGAATCATCATCCCGAGTGGTTCAACGTGTGGAACAAAGTCGTGATTGACCTGAACACGCACGATGTCAAAGGCATCAGCGATCTGGATTTCAAGCTTGCCGGCAAGATCGACGAAATTTTCGGCGGATGATGATCGTGACGCAGTTGAAGAGCCGACACGCGCGCCGCGGTACGCGGCGAGATGCCCTGCGTTTTGCGATAACCTTCCGTTAGTGATTTCCCTTTCATGATAGAAGCCGCCCGAACGCGGCGAAGCGCGCGCGGATGGACGATCATCGCTCTGCGATGGATCGCCGCTCTTACAGTGATCGGCGTGCTGCTGTATTTCCTGCCGCTCGCGACGGTGCGCTCCGCAATCGCGCGCGTCCCGCCGCCATATTTTGCCGCCGCGCTGGCGGGATACTTACTTGCGCACGCGCTCGGCGTGCTGAAGTGGCGCATGGTCGTCAACGCCGCCGGCGCTGAACTCGATCTCGCGACAAGCCTGCAGTGCTACGGCGGTGGCCTCTTCGGCACGTTGTTTCTGCCATCGATCGTCGGCGGCGATGTCATCCGCCTCGCCGTCGGACTGCGCCGCAGCCCGCGCCCCGCGGCGGTGCTTGCAGGAAATGTTGTCGATCGCATCCTCGACGTCGCGGCCCAAGCAAGCCTCGTCGCTCTCGGCCTCGCGCTGTTACCAGGATCGCTGCCGGAGTCATTGCGATCGATCGCAACTCGAACGTTGCTCCTTGTACTCTCCGCCGGCGCCGTCCTTCTCGCGCTCTTATTTTTTCTGCGCGGCGTGCTGTTTGGGGGACACTCGATTCGATTCCGCCGTCGCCTAGCACGCCTGCGTCATGCGCTGCGCAGCGTTTCGCGTCAGCCGCACGTGCTCGTCGCCGGTTGGCTCGCCGGCACCGCGATTCAATCCACGTTCCTCGTGCTAACCGCATGGCTCGCCACGGCGTGCGGACTCCACCTCCCGCTCCGCGTTTGGCTCTTCGCCTGGCCGCTCGCCAAGCTCGCCGCGCTTCTGCCGTTAACCCAAGGCGGCATCGGCGTTCGCGAAGCCGCGCTCGTCGCATTGCTCGCGCCATTCGGCGCCGCAGGCACGCTGGTTCTCGCCTCCGGCCTCGTCTGGGAAGGCGTCATCGTCTTTGGAGGAATCGTCGCGGGCTTGGCGGCTTTTCTTGCCGGGCGTCGAACCGGAAGCGCCATAGACTCCACGGGCGCCACAAGCACAACGACAAAATGAAAATTCTCTAAGGACTCGTCGTCCTCAGAGATTCACCGTATCGCATTCGCAGATAATTTCTGGAAACTTCCCCCGCCCCGATCTTGACTCCTCCTCACATTCAGCGAGAATAAACGCATCCCCTTCCAGGCAGTTTTGTAATTTTTGTAAATGAACGACTGTCCTCTCCAGTCGGGCGGCGAATTTCTGCGCCCGCGGCAAGAGCAGCGACGACGTTTTCGATCAACGCCCCAACTCGCGACAAGCGTCATCGCATTTCGCTTCACACACCGCCCGCAAAATCTCGCTGCCCACTTCCCCGCCGACCCGGGGACGAGGTGAGGCATGGCTCAAAAAAGATTGCGTATCCTGCTCGCGGAAACCGAACCGAGCGAAACCGCCGACACTCTCCGCGCGCTTTTTCCCGACGCTACCGGCGGCCTCGACCTCACCGTCGTTTCGACGATGGCCACCTTGGTGCCCACCGTAAAACTCATTGACCCCGAAATTATTCTGCTCGACCTCGAACTCAGCATGCGTGATCCGCTCGACGCCGTACATCTCGCGCATCGCTCCGCTCCGGGAATTCCGCTCGTCGTGCTCGCCGATCCATCAAAAAAACAATTCGCCGCGCAAAGTCTCAGCGAAGGCGCGATGGACTACGTCCTCAAAGGCTTCATGGACGCACGCACCCTCGGCCGCGTGCTGCGAACAGCGCTTGAACGCAACACCTTCGAGGGCCTCGCCGACCTCTTGCGCGACCCCATGACCGGTCTCTACACGCGCGAAGGGTTGCAAACGCTGGGCGCGCGTTGCATGGAAGAAGCGCGCCGCAGTGGCGAATCGATGGTGCTCATCTGCGCGCTCTTTGAAAATCTTCAAACGCTGCGCGACGGCTTCGGGCCG
>DATAMU010000125.1:0-2373 GCA_036266605.1 Candidatus Acidiferrum sp.
TATACACCCCAACGGAAAATCGCTTCACGCTCTGCCTCCACTTACAAATGAAGAAAAGATAGGGACCCACCTGAGTGCGGGAGAGGCATGTCAGATGCCGAAGTGGAAGTGTTGATGAGAAAGAATTTGCGAGTTCTAAAGAGGAATAATTATTTGGGTTCGTGGATTTAGATATAGGTTTAGAGAATTAGGGCTGATTACGGGGAATTGACATACATTCGGACGTTGCAAAGAAAATGTCATTGGCCCTCCGTCAAAGTTAAATTTTGCTCTCGGCTGCTAACGAAATATGCAACGGTGCGTCATGCGGCGTGGGAAGATGATGGCACTTCATTTTTGGTACGCCGAGTGCGCGGAAGAGACAATAGTAAGAGGATGGATACGTGATTTTAGAGGCTCGAGAACTGCGGAAGAGCTATCCGCGAGTCGGCGGAGGGCTGGGCACGGGCCGCGGCTCGCGTTCAAGTGCGAACGACCGCTTTACCGCGGTTGATGGCGTTAGCTTTTCCGTCGCGGCGGGAGAGACCTTCGCGATTGTCGGCGAAAGCGGATGCGGCAAGACGACACTGGCGCGCATGCTGCTTCGATTGATTGAGCCCGATTCAGGCGAGCTCCACTTCGAAGGCGCCGACCTGCTCAGGTTGAGTGGCGAGCCGCTGCGGGTGAAGCGGCGGCAGATGCAGATGATCTTTCAGGATCCGTTCGCGTCGCTGAATCCGAGGATGCGCGTCGGTGCGATTATCGCCGAGCCGCTGGAGATTCACGAGTCGGCTTTCCCGGCTGCCGAGCGGCGCGAACGAGTGGCCGCGATGTTGAAGCGCGTCGGGCTGAATGAAGATGCGATGAAGCGATATCCACACGAATTTTCGGGAGGGCAGCGGCAGCGCGTTGGAATTGCGCGAGCATTGATCTTACGGCCGAAGCTGGTGGTCGCCGATGAGCCTGTCTCGGCTCTGGATGTTTCAGTTGGCGCACAGGTGTTGTTGCTGTTGCAGGAGCTACAGCACGAATTCGGGCTCACCTACATTTTTATTTCGCACAGCTTGCCGGTCGTGGCGCAAATTGCGACTCGAGTTGCGGTGATGCGGCGCGGGCGTTTCGTGGAAACCGGCGACGTGGATTTGGTGCTGCGTCAGCCCGTTGAGGACTACACAAAAGAGTTGCTGGCCGCCGTCCCGGAAATCCCCAGATAGCCCAGCTCGCGGTGGCTTTCCCGCATCCCCGGCCCCTTGAAATTTCCTTCGATTCCCAGCGTATTAGGTGTAAGAAGACAGCAACACTTGGCCTGAATACTCTCTGTGGTGGAGGAAATCTCATATGGCTACTACTTCCATGCCCGCGCCAGAGGCATCGGCCCCGCTCAGCCCAATTGGTCGCATCATCGGCGTCTTTGTTTCGCCAAGGCAGACGTTTACCTCGATCGCAGAGAAGCCTTCCTGGGTCGCGCCGATGTTGCTGATGATGATCCTCGCAGTCATTGTCGGTGGACTTCTGAACTCCAAGATGAACTGGGCGCAATACATTCGGCACAAGGCGGAAGAAAACCCGCGCTTCGAGCAACTCTCGGAAGACAAAAAGGATGAAGCGATCGCGGGGCAGGTGAAGTTCTGGTCTGGCTTTTCCTACGGTGTGGGAGCCGTCTTCGTTCCGATTTCCGTTGCGATTTTCGCCGGGATCTACATGGCTTCGTTCAATTTGATGAGCGGCGCCGGCGTGCGCTACGGCCAATCGTTTGCGATCACGACGCACGCGTTCTTGCCCTCGGCGGTCACCAGCATTTTGGCGATGATCATCTTGCCGCTGAAAACGTACGGAGACGTCGATCCCGAAAATATCGTGGCGACGTCGCTGAAAGCGTATCTGCCCGAGACGGCGCCGAAGACTTTGCTGGCGCTCGGCGGATCGCTGGAGTTGTTCTGGATCTGGTGCATGATTTTGGTCGCGATCGGATTCACCGCCGCGAACCCGCGCAAAGTAAAACCCGGTACAGCTTATGGAATTGTCTTCGGACTGTGGGCAATCTGGGTTTTGGCCAAAATCGCCTGGGCCGCGATTTAGCGCGATTTCAGCGGCGCACGTTCGCGCGAACGCAGCTCGACGTTTCGCACCTTGCGCGCAAGTTGGGACTCGAACGCCTCACAGCTACAATATATAAGTGAGCTTCGCGTTCGAGGTTACCCAGACCGACCCGACGGGTGCGCGCCGAGGAAAATTCTCGACGCCGCACGGTGCATTCGAAACTCCGGCGTTCATGCCGGTCGGCACTGCCGCCACCGTCAAAGGACTGACGCAAGACGCGCTCGAGCAACTCGGCGCGCGCATCATCCTCGCCAACACCTATCATTTATATCTGCGACCCGGACACGAACTCAT
>DATAMU010000126.1:0-3111 GCA_036266605.1 Candidatus Acidiferrum sp.
ATTGATCCTCCCTCGATACTTCGTCGCGACTCCACTACCCCCGCTTACTGCTTCCCATCCTTGTCGCGCCGCTTGTACTGCTCCCGCACCCCACGCATCATCCGCGACACCTTCGTCTTGTACTCATGCATCGCCTCCGGATCTGTTTTCCGCCGCTGAAATTCCTGCTCCCGCTCAAGCTTTTTCCGATTCTCGACACGCGCTTCATCGAGCGCCCCGTTCTCAACAGCAGCCCGAACCGCACAACCAGGCTCACCTTCATGCTTGCAATCACCAAACCGGCACTCGCGCGCGAGTTCCTCGATGTCCGCAAACGTCTCCGTTATCCCGCTATCGACGTTCCACAACGCAAACTCCCGTAATCCCGGCGTATCCATCAGCAGCGCACCGCCGGGCAACCGAAACATTTCCCGCGCGGTCGTCGTATGCCTTCCCTTGCTGTCTGCTTCGCGCGTCGGCTTCGTCGGCTGACGTTCCTCGCGTAGCAATCGATTTACGAGCGTTGACTTCCCTACTCCCGACGATCCGAGCAACACGATCGTTTTCCCCGGCGACAGCAGTCGTTCCAACGCCTCCATTCCTTGCCCTGTCCGCGCACTCAACGCGATCACCGGTACACCGATCGCGACGCGCTCCGTCTCCGCAACACGCGCTGCGACGTTTTCGCAGTCATCCGCCTTGTTCAGCACAATCACCGGCGACACTCCCGAGTCCCAGCACTGTGCCAAATACCGCTCGAGCCTTCGCGGACTAAAATCCATGTCCAGCGCCGCCACCAGAAACGCCACATCGACATTGGCCGCAATGACTTGCTCTTCGACACGCTTTCCCGGCGCCTTGCGTGAAAATACCCCTCGCCGCGGCAACACCCAGTGCAAGATCGCTCGTTCATCGCCGACAATTTCCGCCGCAACCCAATCGCCGACAGCAGGCCAAGCCGCGTCGGCTTCCACATCGGCGATCGCGCGCAACTTCCCCGACGCCTCCGCCCAGCACTCGCCGACCTCACCAGCAATCCTCCAAAGCCCGCGCTGCTGAGAAATAACTCGCGCCGCCTTTCCACTGCCTTCATCCCCAAATCGATCCCTCCACATCGCCTCGAAATACCCACTCCATCCCAAATCTTCTAAACGCACTCGCGCACCCTCCTGCCGCACAAACGGCATCGACACCGCGTCCGCGAGAACGCAGTGCAGCAGTGCGATCCGCGCTAGCGCACAAACGAACTACGCACGCCAACGCAATCGCAGACTCAACAACTCAACTTAGTGAATGGGAAAGTGGGCGGTGCTACTTGCCTGAGGAGTCCGAAGAAAAAAATCCGGAGGCACACCCGCCCGCTAGAACTTCGACAAGGGTCGTCACAGGCGCCTCCAAAGCAGAATTGCGGCTAGACCAGCCCGCTGCGGCACAGTATATCCGACCCGTTGCATTTTGTCCGCGCAATTCCCTGCCGAACTCGCACTCGTCCATCGAAGCCCGTATACTGAATTGCCTGCTGACATCACTGGGCAATCCGCTTCAATGCGGATCGGCAACATCCGCTATTTCGCCGCGAGGGATTGCGAGTGCCTGCGTCCGTCCTGAAAACCGCCGTCAACACCAAGTCTCCCGACTTCGCCAAGAACAGCCGCAAGGTCGTCGATCTCGTCACTCAAATCAAGAATGAAGAAACGCAAATCGCCCAAGGCGGCGGTGCCAAAGCCATCGAGTCGCAGCACAAGAAAGGCCGCCTCACCGCGCGCGAACGCATCGCAAAACTTATCGACCCCGGTTCGCATTTCACCGAACTGAGCGCCTACGCCGCCTGGGAAATGTACGAAGAATGGGGCGGCGCGCCCGCAGCAGGCACGGTCACCGGACTCGCGCGCATCTGCGGCCGCATGTTCATGCTCATCGCCAACGACGCGACGGTGAAAGCCGGCGCCTTCTTCCCGATGACCGCGAAAAAAGTCATCCGCGCGCAAAACATCGCGATCGACAATCACATCCCCACAATTTATCTCGTCGATTCCGCCGGCGTTTTCCTTCCGCTCCAGGAAGACGTCTTCCCCGACACCGACGATTTCGGCCGCGTCTTCCGCAATAACGCCGTGATGAGCGCGCAAGGCATTCCGCAACTCACCGCCATCATGGGCATGTGCGTCGCAGGCGGCGCCTATCTTCCGGTGATGTGTGATCACATCCTGATGACCGAAGGCTCCGGCCTCTTCCTCGCCGGCCCCGCTTTGGTGCAAGCTGCCATCGGCCAGAAATATTCCGCCGAAGAGCTCGGCGGCGCGCAAATGCATTCTCAGATCAGCGGCACCGTCGATTTCCGCGAACCCGACGACGATGCCTGCATCGCCCGCATCCGCGCTCTCGTGGACAAAATGGGCGCGTCGAATCCTTCGCCCTTCAGCCACGTCGCGTCGCGCGAGCCGCTCTATCCCGCCAGCGAGATTTACGGCGTATTCTCGAACGATCCCGGCAAGCAATACGACATGCGCGAAATCATCGCGCGCATCGTGGATGCCAGCGAGTTCGAGGAGTATCGCCCGGAATATGGCGAAACGGTTCTCTGCGGCTACGCTCGCATCGGCGGCTGGGCTGTCGGCATCGTCGCGAATCAAAAAAAACACGTCCACACGCTCGCACGCGGCTCCGATCAAAAGCGCATCGAATTCGGCGGCGTCATCTACACAGAGTCTGCCGAAAAAGCGTCCCGCTTCATCATGGACTGCAACCAAAATCGCATCCCGCTGATTTTCCTGCACGACGTCAACGGCTTCATGGTCGGCAAAGACGCTGAGTGGAGCGGCATCATTCGCGCCGGCGCAAAAATGGTCAACGCGGTGTCCAACAGTGTGGTGCCGAAAATCGCCGTGATTTGCGGCGGCAGCTTCGGCGCCGGACACTACGCCATGTGCGGCAAAGCCTACGATCCGCGTTTCATTTTCGCCTGGCCCACCGCCCGCTACGCCGTCATGGGCGGCGACGCCGCAGCAGGCACCCTCGCCGAAATCAAACTCAAGCAACTCGAGCGCGAAGGTAAAAAAGTAGACGAGAAAGCCAAGCCAGAACTCCTCGCCTCGGTAAAAGCCACCTACGACAAACAATCCGATCCACGTT
>DATAMU010000127.1:0-2025 GCA_036266605.1 Candidatus Acidiferrum sp.
TTCATCTCAGATTTCGCGCTGGGCCACCGAATGTACCGATGTAGCACACAGGGCGGCCCGGCCGAACTATTACCCACTCCCGTTCACGCGACGCGGCCGGCGGAATCTGCCGACGGGCAGTATCTCTTCGTCACCTCGCGAGAGGTCGATTTTGACCTCGGGAAGATTTCACTCAAAGGTCCGAAGGCTGGAGTTCAGACAGAAGGAATTGCGCGGGTGCTCAATTGGACGCTGTGGCGTTTGACTGCGAACGGGGTCTATTTTGTTCCGACGGAGGCGCCGCGGACGATGCGCTTTTATGATTTTGCTACGCGCAAGACGAAGGATGTCTTTTCGCTGGAGAAGGATTTTGACGACGGAATATCGGTGTCTCCGGACGGCCGCTACATGTTGTATTCACAGGTCGATACGGTGAACTCCGACGTTATGGTGATGGACAAATATCACTGACGGCGCGAAATTTCTCGTGGGCACGCTATTTTATAAAGCCTTCGAGTTGGAGCCAGTCGGCGAAGCGGTCGATCCAGGTGTCGGTGGGGATGTTGTGTTTGCGGGCGCCGAAGCCGTGGCCGCCCTTGGCGTACATGTGGATTTCGGCGGATTTGTGGGCATCGACCCATTTTTGGTAGAGGGCGACGCTGTCGGGGGCCAGGCCGAGGTTGTCGTCGGTGGCGGCGGCGATGAAGATTGGTGGGGCGTCGTCGGGGACGGGGTAGTCCTTGAACATCGAAGCAGCGGCGTAGATCGGCGCGACGAAGGCGGGTTTGCCTTCGGGCTGGTATCGCAAGGCTGCTCCTGCTGCGACCGTTCCGCCGGCGGAGAAGCCGATGATGCCGACTTGATTTGCGTTGATGCCGTACTCGGCGGCGTGTTGCTTGACGTAGATCATCGCCGCGCGGCCATCGGCGACCGATAGCGGGATGACTTTCCCGATGGTTTCGCGAAACTTCTCGCGATCTTTAAATAGGTCTGCGAATTCCTGCGTTGCGTCTTCGCCAGAGTGCGCCAGCCGATATTTCAGGACGAACGTCGTTACGCCACGCTCGGTCAAATATTTCGCGACGTCGGTGCCTTCGCTGGTGATCGAGAGCGCCATAAATCCACCGCCGGGGCAGATCACCGCGGCTGTTCCGTTTTTCTTCTCGGCTGACGGCTTGAAGACGGTCAACGACGGCTTCGTGACGTTGCTGACGACTTCCGTGTTCCAAAGCTTCGAGAAATATTCCTTCTCGGGATAGCTTTCCGGCGTCGATCCTGGTGGTGTGCCCGGATAGAGGGGAACTACTTCTTGCGCAACGGCGCAGGAGGCTAGAAGAACGAAAACGCAGAGTGTTCGAATCGCCATGGATTTCATGGCGCGAGAGTCTAGCAAACCGCGCAGTTGGGGTCTTGCAGAAAACGATTGCTGGGGATTCGCGTAGCGCAGGCATCCTGCCGGCGGATTTGAATTTGCGGGCGAGTACGCCGCTGAAGTCGCGCCGATGCAAGGCGCGATTTGAAGCTAGTGGCTGCAGTCGTGAATGCACGCGACGACAACAGCCGGCGAGACGCCCTTCGTCCCTCAGGACAAGCCGGCGCTACCTGGAGTTTGCTGATTCAACGCATGGCGGTTCGTCGGCGGTGGGGCGAACGCGGCGATTCGCATATCATGATGCGCACATGGCGTCACACAATACGCGGCTCATTCGGCTGATTGGGTTGTTCAAGTTGTTCAAGGCGATCCTGCTCATCGCGGTGGGCGTCGGCGCGCTTAAGATGATTCACAGCGACGTGACGGATATAGCGTTGAGGATCGTCACGAAGTTGGGGCTCGACCCAGGAGGTCGTTACATCGGCAAGTTGTTGGTCGGGGCAGCAAATCTGACGCCCGACAAAATCCGCGATCTCGGCGTAGGCAGCTTTCTCTATGCCGGGCTGTTTCTCACCGAAGGCATCGGACTGTGTATGGCGAAACGCTGGGCCGAATGGTTTAGCGTGATTATCACCAGTTCGCTGGTACCATTCGAGATCTACGAAATCCACCAC
>DATAMU010000128.1:0-5793 GCA_036266605.1 Candidatus Acidiferrum sp.
GTGACGGTCGGCAATGCGGAATTCGCCTTTGCATAGATGAAATCCGCCGTCAGCGCCAGAATCACGATGAGGCACGCTGAGGCTGCAGCGACCATCCAGCGCCGCTGGCGGCGATTTTGCGATTCGAGCAACCGCTTTTCGGCGTCGTTGGTCGCCTTCGTCACAGCCGACGCGAGGCGTGCATTCTGCCATTCGCGCATCACCAACAGGGCCGCCGCGCCAAAAATGAAAACGAAGAAGAACAAGTCATTGCGAACGATCGGGCCGACGATCGCCATCTCGGTCCGGCTGGAAGGCAGCCACTGGGCCTCACTCAGTTCATGCAGGCCGGTAATCGCGAGCTGAAAGACAACGAGCATCAGAATCACGCTGGTCGCCGCGAAAAATCGCGCCAGGGGAATCCGCAACGTGCCTTTAAAGAAGAAGACCCCGACGGCGACCGCCGCCGCGATACCGGTCAGCGTGCCGATCCAAGTCTGCAACCCGGCCGTCGAAAGCTCCACGGCCCGCAGGATCAGGGCGAGCTCGGCCCCCTCCCGCACAACCATCAGAAACACAAAGAGAAATATGCCCCAACCGGCGGCGCTCCCAGCCTTGGCAGCGTAGGCTTCGACCTTACTTTCGATTTCTTTTTTGAGGTGGCGCGCAACGCGATTCATCCATACGATCATCGTAATCACGAAGGCGGCCGCAACCAGCAGCATGACCCCCTCGAAACCGTCTTCGCTGATCTGGAACCGTTCCAGCGCGATAGCGATGCCCAGGCTAAGCGCTACAGCCGCCGCCACGCCATACCAGGCGAAACGCGCCAGATGAGCACGGCCGGTTCGGGACAAATACACCAGGATGATGCCGACAACCAGGGAGGCTTCGACGCCTTCACGGAGAGCGATGAGAAACGCAGAAAGCAAAAGTACTCCAGTTGTAAATCAATTGCAACTACAACTTAAGTTTACGCGATACAAGAACTTCCGTCAACCGGACCGCACTGGTCGTATATCTTCGCGATAGAATACCTGATTGATGCGCTTGGCTCAAATTTTCGAGGGGATGTGCGGGCGGGTGGCTGCGGGGCTGGTGTGCCTGACGCTGCTGAGCGTCCCCGCGCGATCGCAAACGGCGGCGGCTCCGGCCCAGACGGCTTTGGTTCCGGCGCCTTCGCATCCAGCCGCCGCGGCTATGATGAACGATCCGAAGCGCGCGAAAAAAGATGTGGAGACCGGCGATAAAGCCGCCGAGGAAGGTCGCTTTGACGATGCGCTATCCGCATACGATGAAGCCGCCCGCTACGCACCGCAGAATCTTGATGTGCTGGGCAAAGGCGCGACGCTGCGCGCGCAGCTGGTCCGCGCTCACACCGACAATGCCGAGCAATTTGCATTGCATGGCGATGTAGCCAAAGCGATCGCAGAGTTGCGCACCGCGATGCGCGTCGATCCCGCTAACGCGGTAGTAGCTGAGCGCATGGCACAGATTGCCGCGATGCATGACAGCGACGCGGTTCCGGTGCGAACGACGATTGAAGGTTTGCCGAAGCTCAACGCGCAGGCGGGCAAGCACAACCTCGACCTGCACGGTGACACACGCAGCGCCTACGACATGGTGACGCACATGTTCGGGATCAAAGCCACGTTCGATCCCGATCTGCCTTCGCGGCGAGTCCACCTGCGGGTTGAAGATGTCGATTTCGCAACGGCGATTTCGCTGCTTGCGGAAACGAGCGGCACATTCTGGCGCCCCGTCGCCGGGGACATGATTTTTGTGGCCGCCGATACGAGCGAAAAGCGGAAGCAGTTCGCCGTGCAGGCCACGCAGACGTTTCCGCTATCGGCGGCGGTCGCGCCGGAGGAGATGACGGAACTCTTGCGGGTGTTGCGTGAAATCACGGGATCGACGCGCGTCGAACTCGACACCAACAGCCGCTCGATCACGATTCGCGACACGCCCGAGAAACTGGAACTCGCAAATGAGCTGATCAACCAGGTTCAGCGCGCGCGGGGCGAGGTGATGCTCGAAATCGAAATGCTGGAAGTCGATCGAGATAAAGCGACGCAGCTCGGAATTACACCGCCGGCATCGGGACAGGCGTTTCTGATCAGCCCGAACGATATTAATGCGCTGAGTAAGGCGTCGGATTTGACGAACGCACTCACGATTCTTGGCCAGCTCTTTAGTGCGCAAGGCATTACCAGCATTCCGGGATTTACGCTGGTCGGCGGCGGGTATTCGACGTTTTTGCTGACGCTGCCATCGACGGCGGCGAATTTTTCTGACGCGCTCACGCTGGTGCAAAGCGGGCGCCAGATCTTGATGCGTGCGCAAGACGGTAAGCCGGCGACATTTTTCGTTGGCGATCGATATCCGATTACGCTCTCGTTGTTGTCGGGCAGCTTGGGCACAGGAACGGGCACGCCGACATCGACGAACGGCTCAGTTCCGGTGATCGGGGCGCTTCCCTCGGCTACTCAATTCCCGCAGACGACGTTCAGCGTGGGCAACAATCCGGTCGCGCTTGCGGCTGGGGCGTACTCGGGCGGGACGTTACCCGACCTTGCGGTGGTAAATCAGAACGACAACACGATCAGCATCCTAATCAACCAGGACAATGGGAATTTTGTCGCGCAGGCGAATTCGCCGATCAAGTTAGCCGCGACCGAACTCGGCCCTGTCGCTATCGCGACGGGTACCTTCGGCAACACGGTTGTGAATTCCAGCGGCGTCACCGTCGCCCCGGTCGATCTCGTCATTGCCAACGCAACGACAAACAACGTCACGGTGCTGCTCGGCAACAATGACGGCACGTTTACGGAAGCACCCGGCTCGCCGTACGCGGTGGGGACCAATCCGAGTTCGGTGATTGTCGCGGACTTGAATGGCGATGGGAATCTCGACTTCGCGGTGACAAACAAAGGGGACAATTCGGTTTCGTTTTTTAAGGGTGATGGGACTGGGAAATTCACGGCATTCCCCGCGTCGCCGTTCACGCAGCAGAACAACTCCACGCATAGCGAGAAGGGGCCGGTCGCGCTTGCTACCGCGAACTTCAAGAACACGACGCTGCCCAATTCGACGGCGCCTGAAGTCGATCTTGCGATCGTCAACGAAAACAGCAACAACGTCGCAATTCTGCTGGGGTCGCTGGACAACGGGGGCAACGTCATCTTCACCGAGGCGAACAGTTCGCCGATCGCTGTCGGTAACACGCCAGTGTCGATCGCCGCGGGCGATCTGAACACCGACGGCATTCCTGACCTCGCTGTCGTGAATCAGGCAGACAACACGATCAGCATCATTTTGGGCAGCACAAACGCCGATGCGACGTTCAGTTTCGCGCCGGGCTCGCCGCTCTCGACCGCGACGACTCCCGTCGGAATCACCATTGCGAATTTCACCGGCGGCGAGGTTCCGAGTCTCGCTGTGACGAATGCTGGAGTGAGTACACTCGCCGTTTACGTCGGCCTCGGCGGAGCGGAGTTTGCGCCACGGCTTGAAGTTGCGACGCCCACTACGCCGTCAGCAATTATCTCGGCGACGCTCACGAGCACAGGATTGCCCGACGTGGCGCTCACCGCGCTCGGTTCGACCGCCGATCAAGGCGTCGTCACCATTTTTCAGGACTCCTCGAGTTTCGCCACAGGCTCTACACCGACGCAGACTCCGTATCCGGGCTCGGAATACGTCGATCTGGGCGTGAAAGTGAAAGCGACGCCGACGCTGCATCCGAATCATGAAGTCACGTTGCAGCTCGAATTCGAAATTCGCGCATTGTCGGGAAACAACATCAACGGGATTCCCATCATTTCCAATCGCACGCTGAGTCAGGTGGTGCGCGTGCGCGACGATCAAACCAGCCTGATCAGCGGATTGCTCGACAAGGAAGAAACGCGTTCCCTGACCGGATTTCCCGGTGTGGCGAGTGTGCCGGGTCTGAGCTACGCGGGCAGCAACCACAACAACTCATCCAACAACACAGAGTTCATGATTCTGGTGACACCGCATCGGCTGCGATCGCGTGTGGGCCAAGTGCGCAGTATTTTTGCGGGGCGCGGCGATCCGCAAAATCGCGGCTCGATTGGCGCGGGTGCGCCGCCGGAACCGGAGCCGGTAACTCCGCAGCCCGAGCCCGAGCCGCAACAGCCACAGCCGCGGCAGCAGCCCCCAGCGCCGACGCCGCAGCCTCAATCTCAACCGTAAGTAGGATTCGCGCGCCAGCTAGCTCGCGCGCGTGAGGGGATGCCCCGCGAGCCGCTCGAGAACTCGCAGCGGCGAATTCTCAGGCCGCACCATCGCATCGCGGGAAATGATGAACGTTTGCTCGAGCGCGTACTGCCCTTGCAGCACGGCGTGACTCACCGAATCCGTGAACACAATCCACGTCGAATGCGGCGGAAATTCCCAGCGTTGCTTCGGGCAATTTTCCTGGAACTCGCCGCTTTCTTTCATCGCGTTGTGACAGCGGTGCATGAAGTCGTCGTAAGGCGATCGATTCGCGCCCGGCATGTGCGCGGCGTTGGCAATTCCACGGAGCACCTTCGCGACGGCGTTTGAGCTCTGTTGCCGCGGCAAGCCGAGCATTTTTGCGAATTGCGGCCCGATCACATCGAACGTTTGGCTGGTGATCCACACGCGATTTTGGGAAGGATTGATGTTGGTGAACAAGCGCAGGATGCGGTCGCCATTCGTTGGCCGCGTCGGAAACGCATCGACATGCGGCAAATCATTGCGCGCTCGCAAACGCGCGGGACGCCCCTGCTCTTCGAGGGGGCGGTAGCTCGCGTAGTCCAATTTCCATTTGCCGGCGTAGGGTGGGAGCAGTGAAGCGAGAAATTCCGTCGAGCGGTGCGAATATCCCGCGACGATCGAGCGCAAGCGATCGACTTCCGGACCTTGTGCAGTTTTGTCCAACCCCGTGATGCGGTCTTCCGCCGGGCGATATGCGATGTTCTTGTGAAAGCTGGCGTCGGTCTGCTTCAGGCCGAGGAGAAATTTCAAATCGTCATCAGGAAAGGCAAACGGGGTGTGCGGAAAATACAGAATGTTGCCGGCTTCGAGTTCACCGCAAAGCGCGCGGCCTCGTTCCGTGTCGATGCCTTGCGCGACTTCGTCCTTCACCGTGACGAGCTTGCTCATCCCGGGAATCGCTGCGCCATTCGGCGACGGAACAGAAGCAGCACTCATTCGCAACTCCTCAGAACGCCAAAATTATGTCGGCTCTAACCTTTGCTACGGGCGTTAAATTTCCAATTTTCGACTCATCAAATCGGCTCGAACACAACCACCGGCTGATAGGTTCGCGGCACGACCGCTTCGGCAATCGCGATCAATTTATTCTGTTGATTGAATACGCGCAACTTCGCCGCCTTCGGCTCACCACCATCCAACTCAGCGGTCGCGCCCGGTGCCGCCTCGACGCGGCCTGGTTGAATCTGCGCCACGGTCACGTTGAATTTCGTACCATGCCGCACGCGCCGCTCGACAATCGGCAGCACATTCGCCCGCGGAAAATTGGGCAGCAAATTTTCGAGCTTGATCAAATAGTCCGCGAACTTTCCCGCCTTCGCTCCCTCGGCCAATTCTTCGAGCTTGATCGCCTGTTGCAGCGAAAATTCTCCGACTGCGAGCCGCGAAATCTCCGTTAGATGCGCGCCCCAGCCGAGTTTTTGTCCCATTTCATGTGCCAACGCACGAATGTACGTCCCCGATGAACACTCGACTACAAATCTCGCGATATGTCCGTCAATCTCAGTCAGCTTGTACTCAAATACCTCAACCTCGACCGGCTTCAGCTCGACC
>DATAMU010000129.1:0-6201 GCA_036266605.1 Candidatus Acidiferrum sp.
CGAAGACTCCGCCGCCGCTTTCGCCCCCGCCGAATTCCGCTCTTCCCCCACCACAAACAGCAATCCAAAATTCCGCGTCCCTCCGCTCAACAATTTCTCCGCGGCAAAAATCATCGACGCGATAATTCCCTTCGCATCGCACGACCCTCGTCCCCACACAAACTCCCCATCCTCGTTCGAACCAAAAAATGGCGGCACCGTATCCATGTGCGTGGACATCACCACCGTCGGCTCACCCCACGCCGCATAAACGTTGTCGCGCCCCGGCGCCACCGCAATCCGGTCCGCCTTCCCGCCTGTCCGCGCCGCCATCTCCGACAAATGCGCGAACAGAAAATCCCCCACCTTTTTCTCGTTCTCCGTCACCGACTCGATATCCACCATCGCCCGCGTCAACGCAAAAAGATCCATCGCCACTCCGCATCCACCTTTCGTCATCGGCCAAACGCCGCTCATCACCGGCGCACGCCGCAATTTGGGTTTGTAGGGGCACGGCACGCCGTGCCCGTCTTCTTCTCGCCGTTGTAGGGGCGCAGCATGCTGCGCCCCAGGCCCGCAAGATCGTAACCCCTGCAAGCCCCGCTTTTTCCGGCGCAAATTTCTCCGCGCCGGAAAATCACACCGGCTCGAATCTCAAATTTTCAGGGAAGCACAAAACGAAAGGAAGGAACCACGAAAAACACAAACAGCTCGGGATCGCCGCCTCTCGATAGCGCTTCACCCAAGCACCCAAATCGCCGGTACCAGATGACAGTGGACAGGTCTTAGCCCTGCCCCCCAACCATCGCCTTCAGCAACTTTAGCAAGCGATGATTTCGGCGGAGAAAACTGCATCCCCTTTCGCTCGAGTCTCCGATGCTGCTCGGAACCTCAACTCAAGCTACTCATGGTCTCCGCACCTCTACCAAGAACTCTTCGAGTTTAGGAAACTCTGCCAACTCCTGTCAACACTTCACGTAACACAAATCCGCAACGATAGCACTGGTTTACCGTGAGCTACGAAAGGCACCTTGCCGGCGTCCAGCCACGAAAAACCCAAACACTGGGATTTCGTGGGATTTTCACGCAGCCCCGCTGGGTCCGAAGCCGCCGCTAAACCTTCGATAACGCCTCCAGCCGCCCCTTGCTTTCCTCAACTCCCGCCTCAACGCTCAAGTTCGCATATAGGTCCCGCGCCGTTTTCCACAGCTCTCTCGTTTGTTCCCACCGCAGAACGGCTAAGCTCCGAATGGCATTCGCCAAATCCAGCGACGTCCCTTGTTCATGGTCGCGATAAAGTCGAAGCGCCTCGTGGTAACAAGGCTCGGCTAGGTCCGGACGCTCTTGTTCCTGATAGACATCACCCAAGTACCTTACGACATGCGCCAGAACCAGTGGTTCGCCACCCTCGCGATACAACGCGACGGCTTCTTCATAGCACTTCTGCGCGGTTACGCCATCCCTCCGCCTCGCAGCTTCACCACGCTGCCGCAGCTCGCGTGCGCGGACCAGCCTCTCTTGTCGATTCGCCTCCGAAGACATGTGCGCCTCCTCGTTTGCGAAATAGCATCTTCCATCGATTGAAATTATTTAAGTGGGAAGTGAGCGATTCGTTCGCTAGATTCGTGATTGATGAGGAGAATTCTTCGAGCCCTACTACAACTCAATCGTCTGCAACGGCTCCGCCTGCGACGCAATCCGCAACTCTCCGCCAAACGCGCTCTCCGACGGCCTTCTCCCCAGCGCCTCTTCCGCCGATATCCGCGCTACATCCGGATGATTGTTCTCCGCCGACACATGCCCCAGCACTAGATACCGCGCCAGTCCGTCGAATCCATCCGCATCCGCCAAATATTCGCTCACCGCGTGATTCGACAAATGTCCCGTCCGGCTCAGCACCCGCTGCTTCACCACCCACGGATACGGCCCCACCTTCAGCATCTCCAAATCGTGATCCGACTCCAGCATCAGACAATCCGACCCGCGCAGATGTACTTTCACCAGCTCCGGCATGAATCCCAGGTCCGTCACAATCGAAAACTTCACGCCATTCGCACGAAACGAAAATCCCACCGGGTCCGCTGAATCGTGCGGAATGCGAAACGGATGCACCTCGATATCCCCAATGGAAAACGTCTGACCCGCGTGAATCGCCTCCACCCCGCGCAGCCGCTTCTCCAGCCGCTCCGGCAGCGCCCGATGCAATTCCTGCAGCGTCGCTTCCGTCACATACAGCGGCGCCTTCCAGATGCCCAGCATCTGCGGCAACCCGCTGCAATGATCTGCATGTTCGTGAGTGATCAGAATCCCGTCGATGTGCTCGACGTCTTTGCCCACCGCCGCCAGCCGCGCCAGCGTTTCCCGCTTCCCCAGTCCCGCGTCCACCAGCAGTCGGGTCTTCTCCGTCTCGAGCAACGTAATGTTCCCCGAGCTACCCGACGCCAAAATCGATATCCGCAACCCGATCGCCGCCCCCTCAGGCCTCAACCATCGCCGCACATTCGGCGCGCGCTCAACGCATCGCGCCAAGTCACTCACAGCACCGAACTTCCCGCATCATCGCATCGCCACAAACCCCGGTCAACGAAGAAACAGCGAAAATGTGGAAATCGTCACGCCTCCATCCCGTAAAATTGCTACGGGCGCGACTCAAGGAGGCTCTTTGCACTGGCTCGACACCGTTCGCGACGACGGGTTTGCGTTCCTTCCCAATGTTTTCGCGCCGTCCGAAATTCAGTCTTTGACAAATCGTCTCGACGAAGAAGCCCTGCCTCGCACCCGCGCCGGCGTCCGCCACGCCATGCGCAGCCCAAACGTCGCAAGAATCGCCAACACTCCACGCATGTTGGATATTTCTCGAAAAATACTCGGCCCCGCCGCTGTTCCCTTTCGTGCGACGCTCTTTGAAAAGCTTCGCGACTCCAACTGGCTCGTCGCATGGCACCAAGACACCGCACTCCCGCTGCAAGAACGCCGCGAAGCAAGCGGCTGGGGCCCCTGGTCCGTCAAAGATGGCGTCAACTACGCACACGCACCGGCCAAAGCGCTCGAAAAAGTAATCGCGCTTCGTCTCCACCTCGACGACTCGAACTTAGACAACGGACCTCTTCGTGTCCTGCCTGCGACGCACACCAAAGGCGTCTTTACCGACAATGAAATTCTCTCACTTGCCGCACAAACGGAAAGCGTCGATTGTCTGATGGCAATGGGTGGAATTGTCGCGATGCGACCACTTGTGATTCACGCGTCGTCAAAGGCCCAAACCGACAACCCACGACGCGTTTTGCATATTGAATATGCGGAATCAGCCGACATCGACGCGAACGTGCGGCTTGCAATTACATGAGGATGAGTTTTTGGTGGAAACTTGTTAGCAGCTCAATCGCGATCGATCGAGCTTAAATCCATTCAACGGCCCCAGTGCCGTAACCGCAATCTGCTCCGGCCGGAAAAATTCCCGCGCAATCGACTGAATCTCTTCGCGTGTGACCGTCTCAATCCCCGCCAAAATCTCATCCAGCGAATAAAACCGCCGAAAATACA
The DNA here is from genome assembly GCA_036266605.1 of Candidatus Acidiferrum sp. Classification (GTDB taxonomy): domain Bacteria; phylum Acidobacteriota; class Terriglobia; order Acidiferrales; family UBA7541; genus Acidiferrum. The sequence goes on from DATAMU010000129.1 coordinate 3,523, forward strand.
ATTCCTGCCGCGCCAGGTTCGACATCCGCGAACTCGTCGATTCCAGCGACAGCATCAGCGAGCCCTTCAAATGATTCTTCGCCCGCCGCAGCTCTTCTTCCGTCACCAGCGTTTCCTTCAAATCGCGAAATTCTTTGACGATCAGATCGATCACCTGATCGACCGTTTCTTTCGCCGTCCCCGCATACACCGTCATCATCCCCGCGTCCGAATACGGCGTCAGTTCGCTGAACACCGCATACGCCAATCCTTGCTTCTCGCGTATATTCTGAAACAGCCGCGACGACATCCCGCCGCCCAGCAAATTGTTCATCACCGCCACAGAAAATCTTCGCTCATCCGCCAGCGGCACCGACGGCACGCCGATGCACACATGACACTGCTCCAATTCCTTTTTCGCTTCGATGTGAATCGGCGCTTCGGTCCCCGGCGCGACATCCTCATCGTTATCGCCGGAAGCCGCGAGCCCGCCAAACTCGCGCTCCACCAATTCCATCACCGCTTCGTGGCTCACGTTCCCCGCCGCCGACAGCACCAGATGATCCGGCGCGAACCACCGCTGAAACCTTTTCTTCAGCGCCTCGCGATTGAATTTCTTCACCGTCTCCGGGGTCCCCAGAATCGGCCGCCCCAGCGGATGCTCGGGCCAGAATCCCCGCGTAAAAATCTCGTGCAGCATGTATTCCGGATTGTCGAGATCCATCTTGATCTCTTCCAGAACCACCTGCCGCTCTTTCTTCACATCTTCCGAATCGAATTTCGGCCGCAACACCAGATCCGCGATCACATCGAACGCAATCGGCAAATGATCGTCCAGCACTTTCGCGTTGAAACAAATCTGCTCTTTCGACGTGAACGCATCCAGCATCCCGCCGATCGAATCCATCTCCCGCGCGATCGCTTCCGCCGACCGCCGCTCCGTCCCTTTGAACACCATGTGTTCCATGAAGTGCGCCAGTCCATTCTCTTCGCGCACTTCGCGCCTCGACCCGTTCCGCACCCACACGCCCACGCTCACCGAACGCACGTGCGACATCGTCTCGGTCAGCACGACCAATCCGTTCGGCAACACTCTCTTCTGTATGTCTCGCGCTTCCGTAGTCATCACAAGTAGTGTCACATAGCCCGCAATAAAGGGAAAACCGTACGGGCCTTAGTACGAGCTTTAGCTTAGAACTGTCTAAACTTCAGGCGAATCTTCACGAACAACCCAGCGGGGACTACACAATACCAATCGACTTTCGCTTTTCCAGTTTCTATTTTCCAATTTCCCGTTTCAAATCAGCTTCTCGTCCGGATTCAACTTCCCATACTCGCTCGTGTAATGCAGCGGCACGTCTCGATACGTCCCCTTCTCCCGCTGATACACCTCGCACGTATCGAACGGCTTCGAGTACACATGAATGCTCACCGCGCGCTGATTAAACTCCGGCAAATTCAGCACTTGATGCACCGGCTCCAGCGGATCGACATGCACCGGATGCGTCGCATCCATCTCGTAAATATCCGTCGGCAAAATGTGGCACGTTCCCAGCGCCGCGTCCTGATCGGTCACGCGGAAATTCTGAATCTTCAGCTTCCCGATCGGCGCCGACATCCAGCAATTCTGATCGCGATGATTGTGCACCCGGCTCGACTGCCCAATCTCCCAGCAAATCGTCATGCATTCAAAGATGTCGTTCTTGAAAATCAGGTTGCGTGTGTAATTGCCCTTCGAAAAGAACAGGTACTTCTCCAGCGTCTCCGGCTTCACCGCATGCGCAATAATGTAGTCCTGCACATTCTTCAGCGTGAACTCGCGCTCCGGCATTGCCGCAAGCCCCGCCACCCAATCCGAAATCCCAATCTGCGCCACGCTAACTTGATTTCCCATGTAGAACCCCTCCGCTGGGCACATCCGGAGTTTTCCGCAACCGTTACTCGCCAATTATAGCGCCGTTCGCAACCAAGCGGCGGAGCACGCCATCTTCGTTTCCTGGCAACCGACCGCTTTGGTCTCTTCTTTCCCGCACAATCGAGCCCTGCCCCAAATACAATTCGCAGCTCAACCTCAAACTGTCATTCCGACCGGAGCGGGTCGACGCCTTTTCTTCGCACTCACTTCCTGTGAGTGCGTCGGCTCGCGTAGTGGAGGAACCCTGGCTTGATCGCCCCTAACTATATCTCGATGTGATCGTGCTTCCGTGTCGCGCGCCACCAAGCCAGCCTACCCGCGCATGCTAAAATAAAGCGAGCGCCACCACGCAAATGCCCACCGAACTCTTAGGCAAATCGAAGCAAGAGCTAACCGACCTCGCCGTCTCCCTGGGCGAACCCTCCTACCGCGGCGCCCAACTCTACCAATCCCTCTACATCGAACGCCTTTTCGACCTCTCGAAAATGTCCACGCTCCCAAATAACTTCCGCGAGCGCCTCGCAGCCGAAACCAAACTCACCCTCCCCACGATCCGCCAACGTTACAAATCCCAAGACGGCTCCGTCCGCTACCTCTTCTCACTAACACCTGGCGACGACCGCGCCACTTCTCGCCCCGCCAGCGTCGAAGCCGTCTTCATGCCCAGCGACGGCCGCCAAACCATCTGCATCTCCACGCAAGCCGGCTGCGCCGTCGATTGCCAGTTCTGCCTCACCGCGCAACTCGGCCTCATCCGCAATCTCACTTCCGGTGAAATCGTCGCC
>DATAMU010000130.1:0-3767 GCA_036266605.1 Candidatus Acidiferrum sp.
TTTTTGCGAGAGGCGCGGGCGGCGTCGGCGCTGAATCATCCGGGGATTTGTACGATTTACGCGATTGAGGAATACGAAGAACGGACGTTCATCGCGATGGAGCTGCTAGAGGGCGAGGGGCTCGATCGGATCGTGGCGAAAGGATCGGTTCCGGTCAATCGATCGACGGAAATTGGAATTCAGCTGGCGGATGCGCTGGATGCGGCGCACAAAAAAGGGATCGTTCATCGAGACATCAAGCCGGCGAATGTTTTCATCACCGAACGCGGCACGGCGAAGCTGCTCGACTTTGGCCTGGCGAAATTACTGAAGGATGTAGACGACATCGACGGCGAAACCATCGGGAACACGACGAACCTGCTGACGAGCCCGGGCATGGCGGTCGGAACGATTTCGTACATGTCGCCGGAGCAGGCGCGCGGCGAAGAGCTGGACGGGCGGAGCGATTTGTTTTCGCTGGGCACGGTGCTCTATCAGATGGTAACGGGAAAGCAAGCGTTTCCGGGCTCAACGAGCGCGGTGGTGTTCGACAACATTTTGCATCATCCGCCGGTGGCGCCAATCACTCTGAATCCTTCGGTGCCAGGGGAGTTCGAGCGGATTTTGAACAAGGCGTTGGAGAAAGAAAGAGACTACCGCTACCAGGTCGCGGCGGAGATGCGATCGGATCTGAAGCGGTTGCAGCGCGAGAGCGATTCGGGGCGGACGCCAGCGGCTGCGAGTGGTGCGGGATCGGCGCAACGAAGCGCGGCGGTTGGATCGGATAGCGCCGCCAGCGGATCAGGAGGCGCGGTAGCGGTGGCCACACCGACACCGTCGGCGCCGGTGCCTGCGGCGAAGGCGGGTAGTTCGGCGTTCGTGGACGCCGCGAGAGAGCACAAGCTCGGGCTGGGCGCGGGAATTTTGATCGCGCTGGCGCTGATTGCGGCCGCGGGATTTGGCGTGTATTCGCTGCTGACGAAGACCGCGCACATTCCTTTCGAACATTTTTCGATCGAGAATCTGACGAACAACGGACACGTCTCGCTGGCGACAATTTCGGCCGATGGCAAATATTTGCTGGACGTACATGATGAGAATGGATTGCAGTCGTTGTGGCTGCGGCATATCCAAACCGGCAGCAACACGCAACTGATCGCGCCGGCAGCAACTCGATACTCATCGCTGATGTTTTCACCGGATGCGAACTACATTTACTTCGTCCGACGTGATGAGGCGGAGCATACGATTTCGATCTTGTATTCGGCGCCGGCGCTCGGGGGCACGCCGCGAGAACTGATCAAGGACGTGGACAGCCCGATTTCGTTTTCGCCGGACGGGAAGAAATTCGTATTTCTGCGCGAACGGCACGACACGCCGAATTTCGATCTGCTGATGGCAAACGTAGATGGGACGCCAGACCACGCCGTTTTCACGAACCAGACACTGCTGACGGACAGCGCCGTGCCCGCATGGCTGCCGGACGGAAAGACGATTGTGATACCTGTATCGCAGCCGACACCGACTTCGCTAGGAGGGCTGGCAGCGATCGATGTAGCGACAGCGAAACGCACAGACCTGGCGCTGAACTCCGACCGGATTTACTACGAGCCGGCTTGGTTGCCCGGTGGAAACGGGTTCATCGTCTCCGCCGCATCGCGAGAGATGGGATTGCTACAGCGACAGCTGGGATTTGTGAGCTTTCCGAAGGGCGAGTGGCGCGCACTGACGACCGATACGAATACGTATCTGCATCCGAGCGTTTCCGCAGATGGAAAAATGGTGGCGGCGACCGCGAGCAAATACGTGTTCAGCCTGGGCATTGCGCCAACGACGAAGCCGGATGAGTTGAAACCCGTGCAGCTGATGTCGCAGCTGAACATTTGGCAATGGAACTGGATGCCGAATGGAAAACTGATTATTCCGCAGGGCGGCGATGTGAAACTGGTCGATCCGGCCGGCGGAGAGAACGTATTGCTGTCGGATAAGCAGGGAGCGCCGAACCAAAGTGCGCCGTGCGGAGCAAAATACGTCGTATTCAGGAAGTTCTCGGCAGCGGGATCTCCGGCGCTGAACCTGTGGAGAGCCGACGCGTCGGGCGCGAATCCGATGCAATTGACGAACGGAAACAACGATCAACATCCGACGTGTTCGCCCGACGGGAAGTGGGTCTACTACGTTTCGATTCCAGAGAATCTGGCGCTGAAGCGAATATCGATCGACGGCGGCACTCCCGAGACGGTGAATAAGGAGCCTTCGTCGGGCTACGACTTGTCGCGTGATGGAAAATTTGTGGCGCAGCTGGATGTGCGGGAGCTGGATCACAAGCTGGTCCTGGATGTTTTCAGCATCGCAGACAAAAAGATGGCATATCACGACGTCGATATGCGCGCGTCGGACCCCATCTCGTTTTCGCCGGACGGGAAGTCGATCGTGTATACGGTGCGCGAGAACGGCGTGGATAATTTGTGGGAGCAGCCGTTGAGCGGGGGATCGGCGTTCAAGCAGCTGACGCATTTCACGTCCGACCGGATTGCAAGGTTTGAGTTTTCGGCGGATGGGACGCAGATTGCGATCGAGCGGACGCATACGGAGTCGGATGCAATGTTGCTGAGGGATGCGGGAAAAGCGAAGTAACGAGCAACGAAGTAACGACGAAGAGAAAATCCCATACAAACTGGAGATCGTGCGGACTTGGGGCGCAGCATGCTGCGCCCCTACACTTGTTGGTCAGCGACTACACTTGGCGGACCGATCACAGTGGGGCTGGGGAAAAACCGCACCCTTTTAAAACCAAAAAGGGTGCGGCACCCAAGTGCCGTCGCGATTCGGGGACTTGCGCGAGTTTAGTTGTGGGCGGAGGGGGCTGCGGGACCGCCGGGGGAGGACGGCGTGTCGTTGCTGGGATTGTGGCCGGGGGTGGAGTTGGCTTTGGCGTAGTAGCCGCGGCGGGCGCGGACCTGGTAGCCCTTGTGGTCGGGCGTGTCGATGCGGATGCGGTGATATTTGCCGTCGAGCGTCGCGTTGGTGGGGATGTACGCGATCGAATATTGATTGCGAAGCTCGTCGCCGATGTCCTGGAACGACTGGTCTAAATCGTCAACATGATAAGGAAAGAAGGCGCGGCCGCCGGTTTCTTCGGCGAGGTCGGCAAGAATTTTGTCGCCTTCGGTGAGGTGGGTCTTGCGGTCGGCGAGTTTGTCGGGATTCGTTTGTGAGAGCTGAATCCACTGGGTGCTGGTGCTGATCGTGTAGATCACGACGCTGTAACGCTGCGCCATTTCGATGGCTTCGGCGCGCGTGTGATTCGACAGATTGTCATCGCCATCGCTGATGACGATCATGACGCGGCGAACGACGTCGGGCTGGTCGCCCGGCGGGCGAGGCGGATGGCTCAACTCTTTTTCGCAGGCGTAGTAGATGGCGTCGTAGACGGCGGTGCCGCCGCCCGCGCGGGTCTTGACGATTTCATCGCGGAGACGTCCGGCGTCATCAGTGAAACCCTGGAGGACGGTGGGCTCGTCGTCGAAGGTCATGACGAACGATTGATCTTTGCTGCGGCGCAGGACGGAAAAGAGGAAGGAAGTAGCGGCGTCCTGTTCAAATTTCAGGCGATCGCGGATGCTGTTCGACGTGTCGAGCAAGAGGCCGATGCGGAGCGGGAGATCGGTCTGTTTGCTGAAGTAACGGATCGCTTGAGGGATTTTGTCGTCCGTAATCTTGAAGTCGTTTTGCTCGAGGTCCGAGACGAGCTTGTTGCGGCGATTGAGAACGGTGAAGAGCACGTC
>DATAMU010000131.1:0-2573 GCA_036266605.1 Candidatus Acidiferrum sp.
ACATGAGGCGCAGCTTGCTGCGCCCCTACACGAGTAGGGGCCGAGGCTAGCCGCCGGGGAGGGGGTCGTTGTAGTGGAGGATCATCAGGACGAAAGAGGAGACGACGACGACGGCGGTGATCCAGCCGAGGGCTTGGGCGATGCGGAGTTCGCTTGGCGTGCGAGGTTCGTGATCGGCGACAATGCGGCCGAGGATGAAGCCGGCGACGAGGCCGCCGCCGTGGGCCCAGTTGTCGATGCCGCGCATGAGAAAGCCGAAGACGAAGATGGAGACGACCCAAGAGATGAGGCGGGAACGGAGTTGCTGCATTTGGACGCCATCGCGGCGCGTGGTGACGGCGATCATAAGACCGATGAGTCCGAGGATGGGGGCGCTGGCGCCGACAGACAAGCGTTCGCCGCCGAAATAGGCGCTGGCGAAAAAGCCGGCGGCTCCGGTTACGGTGTAGAGGAAGAAGAAGCGCGCAGAGCCGTAGAGTTCTTCGACGACGGGGCCGATGTCCATGAGGACCATCATGTTGAAGCCGATGTGGATGAGTCCGCCGTGGAGGTAAGTGGCGGTGACGAGGCGATACCATTGGTGCATGTCGAAAATTGCGAAAGGGAAGCTGGCGCCGAGGCGATACGTCGGTACGCCTCCTACACCCCAGAGAATTGTGAGTCCTCCGCCCTGGCCGTTTGCGGCCATGGCCATGAATTCGATGGCGAACATGATCACGTTAGCGACGAGTAGGCCGGTGGTGACGGGAGCGTGGCCGCCGAAAAGTTCGGAAAGGCCTTTGCTGACCTTGGCCATGGAGAAGCGAAGATTGGTGCCGCAGTTGTGACAACGCGTGGCGTTGATGCCGACGAGCGTGCCGCACGCGGGGCAGATTTGAGGGCGCGGATTTTGATTGCCGCCGCCGAAGAGACCGCGCACGGAGTTCTTCCAGCGGTCAAGGCGGTATTGCCATTGATAGGGCAGGGCCAAGCTGTTTTCCTCACCGTGTAACGCAGCGCTCTATGATACCGGAAATGAGGGGCGGAATTTTGTGAGGCGGAGAGCGGGATTCGTGTTCCGTGATCCGCGTTTCGTGGAGGCAAGAGGTCAACAGTCGATAGTTGAAAGTCGAAAGGGAGAGAGAACCTTAGGGCTGCTAAAGCGCCTTTTTTGCTTGAGCCTTACGGCACGGTCGAAGTCGTGTGCTCCTAGATTGCGAATGTGGTGCTGCTGAAGTGATTGGGTCAGGAATCGTTCAGTGGTGATTTTATTGAATGTGAAGTAGGATGCGCTTCAAATGTCGGTTACCTCGCCGCAGTCGGTCGGAATACAGACGGGATCTATCACAGGACGCGCCGCCAAGACGAAGAGCGCGGGCCTGTGGGATACGTATTTTTATTTTGCGATGTCGTTGTTGATGACGGCCGTCGTGGTGTACGGGTTCAGCAAGACGATGGGTGCGCGGATCATCCATCCGAAGACGGCACCGCCGACAATTCTTTATGTTCACGCGTTTGTTTTTTATGGATGGCTGGCGTTTTTTATTTTTCAATCGGCGCTGGTGCGAACGCGGAATGTGAAACTGCATCGGACGATGGGTTGGTTCGGAGTTGGGCTTGGTGTTCTGATTCCGATGATAGGTGTTTGGACCACAATCACCATGGGCCGCATTCGATTTTTCGTAAGGCATGAAGCGGACGCGCCCGCGAACATGCTCATACCGCTTTTCGACATGGTTTGTTTTACGACTACGTTTGCGTTGGCGATTTATTGGCGGAAGAAGCCGGAATATCACCGGCGGCTGATTCTGATTGCGACTTGCGCGTTGACGGCGGCGGGGTGGGGGCGATTTCCGGGTGCGCTCTTTCAAAGCAATTATTTCTACGCTGGCGTGGACTTGCTGATTCTTCTCGGAGTCGTGCGCGACTGGATTGTGAATCGCCGTATTCATGTGGTGTACAAGTACGCGCTTCCCGGATTTGTCGTGGGGCAGTCGATTGTGATTTATACGCTTGCTACGAATCAGGCGTATTGGTTGAAGATTGCTAACGCGATTTTGCGCTGATCCTGCCGCGGAGTTTCTAAATACAAATTAATTGGGGGCCGGATCGGACATTGGTGTGTCTGATTTCGGTGTGTCGTCGTCGATCCAGTATTCGCGGCGGGCTTTTACGGCGTAGGGACGGCGGATAGATGTGACTTGGAGAGCGTGGATGCCGGGAGTGGGAGTGGTGGGGCGGAAACTGAGGACGTAGTAGTTGGGGATGTTGTTGGAGAGGGCGATCAGCGCGGTCTTTAGATCTTTTTCGTTTTTGAAGGGGAAGAATTCGCCTCCGGCAAGATCGGCGATGGATTCGGCGGTTTTTACTTTGAGGGAGCCACGCGCGGCGATGAACGCCATTGTGGCGAGCCTTAATGGCGGGGCGAGCTGGCTGATGCAGTCGAGGACTTGCTTGCTGTAGTGGCCTTCGTATTCGACGTCGGCGCCTTTCTTGCTGAAGCAGCCGTGAGCGGGGCCGGGATTTTTGCTGTCGAATTTTGAGGCTTCGTGTTTGACGGCGGAGCTTGTGCTGGAAAAACCGAAGCTGAAGAT
>DATAMU010000132.1:0-2818 GCA_036266605.1 Candidatus Acidiferrum sp.
CGGCGGCTCCGCAGCCCCCGCATCAGCGACTCCAGCAGCCGCTCCGGCCTCCTCAACGCCGTCAGCCAAGCCTACCCTCAACCCTGCTCCAAACCAGTAGCCGGAGTTCCTAGCTCTTGAACAAAACGCCCTGCGGGCGCAAGCCTCGCAGGGCGATTTCTTTTTCCACACTAATTAAATACTCTGTCTCTTGAGCGAAGGATTTCAGACGTCAACCGAACTCAACTCGGTCCGTTATAGCAAGACCATGTAGGGGCGCAGCACGCTGCGCCCCAGCTTGCCCAGGCGTAAAATCTAATTCCCGGTGTGTTTCTTCCGTTTCTTTTCTCCGCTTTGCTTTCGACTTTCAACTACCGACTGTCAACTTCTGGAAACCCCTTCTCTCCGTCCGCTTCGTCCTCATATGCAACCTCCGTTACCCTAAATGCGTATCCAGTCTGCGGTACCTTGGAGCAAAAAATGACCTCCTCCCCCAGCCAAAAACTACGCACCCTCCTGGCAATAATATTCCTGGCACTACTCTTCGCCGCCCCGCGCGCCCACGCCCAAGCTCCCATCGAGCCCGCTCAACTTCCCGCCCGCACCGCCTTCTACATCGTCTGGCGCGGTGAGCCAGCCGGCGACATCCGCAAAGCCAACAATCTCTTCGCCCTCTGGGACGACCCCGAATTCGCACCCGCTCGCGCCGCGATGTTTGACAACATCACCGGTGCCGCAAGCGACGAAACCAAGCCCCAAGACAAGCCCCACATCACTCCCGCCGAAGCTCAGGAATATTCAGCTCTCCTCGAAAACGGTTTCGTCCTCGGCTACCTCAGCAAACCCGCATCGAAAATGACCGCCAGTGCCACGCCGCCCAAACCTCCCGCACCCGGCGCGGGCGCCGAAAAATGGAACGGCTTCTTTTTCATCTACAATCGCGCCGGCAAAGAATCTCTCCTCACCAAAGCCGTCGTCAGTATGCGCGGACGCGAAAAAGACGCGCCGCAACTCTCCACAACTACGATCGCCGGTATCTCCACGCTAAAGATTCAACGCAAGACCGAAACAACATACTGGGTCGAACACGGCAAATATGCCGCCAGCGCCAACGATCCCGCCGTTCTCGAACAAATTCTTCCGCGCCTCGAAGGCGCCACGCCGCCCGATTCCCTCTCGCAATCCGCTGCATTCCAGGAAGCTACGCCCCATCTCGGCGGCGTCATTGAACTCTTCGGCGCAATCCCAACATTGAAAAACGAAGCCCAAGGCACCTCGAACGGTTTCTACCTCCCCGCCGTTCTCACCGCCATCAAACTCGACGCCGTCCGTTCCATCTGCGGCCACGTTACGCTCGACGGCGCCAAAACCCGCTTCCAAGGCGTCATCCTTGGCGATACCGCTCCCGGCTCTCTCCTTGATCTCTGGCCCACGGGCGTCGACTCGCCTCCGTCGCTCGCCGTCATGCCGCCCAACGCGATTTCCTACAGCGAATCCCAATTCGATCTGCCCGCTTTCTACCAAGTCCTCAAGCGCGGCCTCGCCGCCATGTCTCCCGGCCAAAATCCCGCGATGATGGTCGAAATGATGGCGCAACAAAAACTCGGCATGCCTCTCGCCGACGCTCTCGCTCTTCCCAGCGGCGAATTCACTTCGATGCAGCTCAGCCCCGCTCTCGATCCCGACAAGTCGATCTACGTCTTCGGCATCCATAAAAAAGCTGAAACGCTCAAGCTCATGCGCACTCTTCTCGGCGAACAAATCATTTCCGAACGCACCGAAGGCGACACCACCTTCCTCAAAATTTCCCTCAACGCGAAACAAAACACCAAAGGCGTCGCCGGTTGGAATTTCTACCACCTCGGCATCACGCCCAATTTCATATACGGCGCCCCGAAGTTCGAATCCGTAAAAGAAGCCATCGCCGGCAAAGACATGATGCACACCATGGTGCTCACCCCGTTGCAGGAAGCCCGCCCCGACTACCCCGCAAAAATCAACGGTCTCTATTTCTTCGACTTCTCCAAAGTGGATTGGGCTGCTGCTAAAGCCCGCTGGATCGAGGAAGCACAAAAATCCGCCGCCAAACCAACCGCCACCGCCGACCAAAAAGCCGCCACCGCAAAAGCTCACCACATCCTCGCCGAAGCAAATCCCTCAACTCTCCAGCGCCACCTCCACACCATGGTCGGCGCCTCCTGGAAAGACGAAAAAGGCATCCACTTCGACCAATGGATCCAATAAAAGTGGCCTTTGGGTGCCGCACCCTTAGTTTTTAAAGGGTGCGGGTTTAGATCAAACCGAACCCAAATCAAATCGACAACCGAGGTCTCTCACCTGTACCCGCGATCGTTTCCCAAATCGCGGGGTTTAGATGAAGCATAGCCTGCACCACAAGGACGAGCACGATCTCTCCACCCCATGCTAAATTTTCGAATGCGCTCCTCGTCTCTCCTTCCCTTCCTCGCCGTTCTACTCTCAGCTTCTGTGTCTGCGAACTCTGCGTCCTCTGTGGTGAATCTCTTCTCCCCTCTTCAATCTCCATCCCAACAGCAATCCCCCTCGATCCAAGTCTCCGTCAACCGCGTCAACGTCGGCGTCGTCGTCACCGACCCTCAAGGCAACTTCATCCCAAATCTCACAGCCGAAAACTTTCACATCCTCGACAATGGCGTCGAACAACCCATCACCGACTTCGCCAACGTCATCTCACCCGCCGAAGTCTTCCTACTCGTCGAAGCAGGCCCCGCCGTCTACTTCCTCGCCTCCACGCACGTCAACGCATCGCACTCTTTCCTCGACGGCCTCTCCTCCGGCGACCGCATCGCGGTCGCAAAAT
>DATAMU010000133.1:0-5718 GCA_036266605.1 Candidatus Acidiferrum sp.
TTGCGTTCAGTTGGTACGTGATGATCGGCTCGATCATCACGTTTGTCGTAGGTGCGGTGGTTAGTCGGATGATAGGTAGCAGCGGCGCGATGGCGACGGAGTAATTTGAGTGGCGACTGTAGCGACAGAAAAACGAGTGGAGTTGGTGCGCGGGCTTGGGGCCTGGGCCTCGGCGGCGATTGTTGTCGGCACGATGATCGGCACTGGAATATTTCTGAAGCCGGCCGAAATGGCACGCGAAGGACGATTTGTTTCCGTCGTTTTTGCGGCGTGGGTCGTGGGCGGAGTGCTCTCACTGTTTGGCGCGCTCGCGTTCGCGGAATTGGGCGCGATGATTCCCGAGGCCGGCGGCGAATACGCGTATCTACGCCGCGGATTCGGTCCGTTGTGGGGATTTTTGTTTGGCTGGATGCACTCGATCGTGGGTAGGCCATCGTCGTTGTCGTCGATCGGCGCGGGGCTGGTGCGATTCTTAGGATTTTTAATTCCCGCAATCGGCGCGCCGATTTTCACCCTGCACATCGCGGTGCCCGGACTCACACGATGGATCGCGCCTTACGATTTTGTATTCACGTGGGCGCAGCCGCTCGCAGTCTGCTGGATTGTCGGGATGACCGGCGTGAATTATCTCGGCGTCCGATTGGGCGGCGCAGTCCAGGTTTTCCTCACGGCGATCAAGATTACGTCAGTCGCGATTGTGATCGGCGTAGCGTTTTTCGCCCCGCACGCCGCGGCGGGAACGGCGCCGGATCCGATCTGGCCAAGCGCTCTGACCGGCGGCGTCTTCAGCGCATTCCTGGCGGCGCTTGCGGCGGCGCTTTGGGCGTATGACGGATGGGAGGATTTGAATCTCGTCGGCTCCGAAGTGGAAAACCCGGCGCGAAATTTTCCGCGCGCCCTAGTGGGGGGAGTTGCAGTCGTCGCGCTGATCTATTTCCTATTCAGCGCGGCGTGCCTAAAGGTTCTTCCGTTCGCGGCTGTTGCGGTGTCGCCACACATCGCTTCAGACGTGGTCGAGCACGTAGCCGGCCGCGGCGCGGCCGCGTGGATCACGATCGCGATGGTCATCTCCGCACTTGGCTCAATGAACTCCTCCGTGCTGAGCGGCGCCCGCCCAACCTACGCGATGGCCCGCGACGGCTTGTTTTTCAAAGTCGCTGACGGCGTGAACCCAAAATATCGCACTCCCGGGCGCGCGCTGATTTTTCAGTGCGTGCTAGCGAGCTTGATGGCCCTTACAGGGACGTTCGAAGAGTTAACAAGCCTCTTCATCTTCGCGGGATGGATTTTTTACGGGCTTGCAGTAGTCGCGCTGTTCCGCATGCGGAAAACAGAACCAAATCTGCCGCGCCCCTATCGCTGTTGGGGCTATCCATGGGTACCTGGACTGTTCGTCGCCGGCGCGCTCGCCCTCACCTTCAACATTTGGCTCGAACGCCCAGGCCGCTCGTCAATTGGACTTTTGCTCATCCTCGCGGGCGTGCCCTTCTACCGATATTGGAGCAATCGCGCACGACCGCAATCTGTCTCTGCTTAAATTTGCGAGTACGCCGCCGGCGTCAGGATCAGATTGGTGATGTTAGAGACGATGTTTTCGAATGCATAGCGCGGATTCGCTTGCATCGCCTTCCAGTCCGGACTATTCGCGAAGGCAGACCAGTGCTGGTCGCGCGTCGCGAGACTCTCGAAACTCAGCATATAAGTCAGATTGGGCAGGTGGCCGCCGATGAGCGTGTCGCCGTAGAAAACTTGCGTGAAGCCAGCTTTGTTGAAGATGAGTTCTTCGCCAGACTGCATCATTTCCACTTTGCGTTTGTGGTCGAGATCGCTCGGGCTCTCGTACCTACGTAGCTCGAATACCCGCGCAGCGTTTGTCGCCGTCGCGGCAGGCAGCGTGATGCCCGGAATTTTCTCGAACGCGACCATGAGCTGGCTTTCGATCCGCTGATAGGCCGGTGCGACCGCCGGTGCGCTGAGAAACGGTGTGCCGGTGGACATATATTGAGCATCTGCCCCGAGATGGGCTTCGAGATTCACGAGCGCGTCAAGCGATGCGCTAGGCAACAACACATACATCGCAGGCGTGCCGGGCCCTACCGTAAGATTGAAGACGCCCACCGGAGTAATCCCGAGTTTGTTTGCGGCGGGAATGAGCGCTTTCTCAAAGAAGGCGTCGCAGATTTTTTTCTGCGGGCCATCGACGAGCTGATAGCGGCGCAGTTCGTAGTAGAGGCGCTGCTTGCCTGCGGTGGACGTGTTCGTTTGCGGGGTCATCGCTGGGTTAGATGCATCGTTCGATTTTGGTTTGCTCGTCGAGGCAGCTTTCGAGTCGGAAGCGGAAGCGGAAGCGGCACTGAGTGCGGCAGCAACCAGCGAGTTGGCGACGAACGTTCGGCGTAGCATCTGGATTTTTCCCTCCATGGGTTCAAAATAAAATTTTGGATCGGCGATTTGAATTTAGCTCGACGCGGCACGCGCTGTGGTACTAGGAGCGCTGGCGGTCGATGCGCCGATCGCAAGCGGCAAGATCGCCCGTTCGGCCTCGGCGCTTACGGTCAGCATCGGATGCAATGCCTTGGCGTGAATTTCGATGCCCGTGGCGAGCCGCGGCCCCGGCCGCGAGAAGTAGCCGTTCGCTTCCAGCGCGTACACGCGATTGTTGCGAACGGCAGGCGTCGCGCTCCACTGCTCCGGAAACGGCAAGTTGCGATATTCGTCGCGAGCTTGTTCAGCGCTATAGCCGCAGGGCGACACGAGGATCACGTCGGGAATCGATTCGACAATGTCTTGCAGGCTGACACGAAACGTCGGCTTGCGTGGCAGGCCAAACAGATCGATACCGCCTGCACGTTCGATCATCTCGGGCACCCAGTGTCCGCCAACGTAAAACGGATCGAGCCATTCCAGAAACGCCACACGCGGATGATGCTCAATTTTCGCGACAGCGCGTTCAACGGATTCAAGCTGCCCGCCAATTTTTTCGAGTAAAACCTCTGCTTCTTCGAGACGACCGGTTTCTTCGCCAACCCAAAGAATGTCGCGCCAAACATCGCCCAGGTCGAGCGGATTCAGCGTCAAAACTTCCGGCGGATAGACGAAGCGCGAGAGCGCGGCGGCCAGATCGTCAGGCGAAGCCGCGCATACGTGGCAGAGGTCCTGCGTGAGGATCAGATCGGGCTTCAGATTTTCGAGAAGATCGGCATCGACGGCGTAGAGACTTTCACCGCGAGAAACGAAATCGCGCACTTGCGCGTCGATTTCCGCGGGCGCCGCATCCTTTTTCACCCGCGACTGGATGACGACCTGTTTCGTGCGAGCCGCAGGTGGGAAGTCGCACTCGTGGCTGACACCGACGACGTTATCGCCGAGGCCGAGCGCAAATAGAATTTCAGTGGCCGATGGGAGAAGCGAGACGATGCGCATGACGGAGGAACTTTAGCACAGAGCGCGCGATGGAAATCGCGAGAAAGCGCAGACTGCGGGCTTATTTATAGATGAAATATTTGCGGCGCGTCGCATCGAATGCGGCGAGGCTGGCGGCCCAACTATTCACGATGGCGTCGGGCGAGTCGCCTTTCACCAACATATCGATCGTTTCCTGATTGCCGATCAGCGTGATCAATTTCGATGGATCGAATTCGTTGGGATACCGCTTCTTCAAAATTGTTGCGATCTCGATCCCCATGCGAACGCTGCGCACCGCAGCGCGATCGGTGACGCGGACCCCGACTCCTCCGCAGCGGCGCCCCCCGTACAGTCCGGCGACGGGGATAAACGGCTGATCGCTGAACCGCAATCCCGGCAGATGCAAATCATTGAGATCGCCCGCGACATCCGCGCCGCCAATCCACGGCGCGCCAAATTCTTCGAACGGCGTTTCCGTGCCGCGACCAACCGACACGCCCGCATTCTGCAAAATCTCCAACCCCGGATAGACGATCGACCCTTTCAGCGTTCGCAAATTCGGCGACGGCGGCGTCCAGCGAATACCTGTGCTCTCAAAAAAATAGTTGCGATGCCAGTTTTTCATCTCGATCACGTGCAAATCGCAATCGATATGATTTTCGTGATTGAAAAATTGCGCAAGCTCTCCAATCGTCAGCCCGTAGCGAATCGGAATCGGATAATAGGCGACGAACGCAGTCTTGTCGGCGTCAATCGTCGGCCCTTCGATGACTTCCCCGCCGAGCGGATTGGGTCGATCGAGAACGTAGAACGCAATGTGCCGCTTGGCCGCCTCTTCCATGCAGTAGGCCATCGTCGTCGTGTAGGTGTAAAAGCGAACGCCGGCGTCCTGCACGTCGAACACCAGTGCGTCCAGCGCCTTAAGCATGTCGTCGGTCGGACGCCGCGTATCGCCGTAGAGGCTGTAGATCGGAAGACCGGTGGCGGCGTCTTTTCCCGACGCAACGTTCTCGTCGTTGCGTCCCGCCAGTCCGTGCTCGGGGCTGAAAAGCGCGACGAGTTGCACCCCAGACGCACGAGAAAGTTGATCGATCGTGCTCCGCCCAAGCGCGTCCTGACCGGTGTGATTCGTAATAAGGCCGATGCGCTTGCCACGCAGCGGCGCAAATTTTTCGGACTCAAGGACGTCGATGCCGAGTTGGACGCGGCCCGGGCGGTGTGAGGATCGCTTAGCGGCGGTTCGCTGCCCAGAATGTGCGGCAATTCCGCAAGGAGCGGCCACCACGGCAAGCGCCATGCACATCAACGCGCACGTCGCGCGAGTCAAAGAGTAGCGAGTCATCAATCTGTCCAGAGTACATCGAACGGCGAGCATCGCGTGAGTTATCGACGCGCCCCAAGCAGCAATATTATTGTGGAACGTGCTGCCGCAACGCGCGTTGTTCGCTCTATGCCCGTGTGCTATATACAAACTCTGTCTCGGGTTGTGCTTGGGGGCTCGTTAACTGATGAAAGGACGCAGGATAGGCGTTCTGTTTTTAGTACCCGCCGCGCTGATCGTTTTTATGGCTCACACCTCCGCAAAAGTTCCTGACACCACTTCCGCTCAGAAGGACGCCGCGAACAGCGCGACGGCCTCGCGACGCGCCCGCGACGCCGCCAAGTGGGCCGACGCAACGCTCCAGAAAATGAGCGTCGATGAAAAGATCGGCCAGCTTCTCTTCACCACGTATCACGGCGAGCTGACGCCGACCGATTCCGCGACCTACGCGAAAATCGTCCACGACGTTGTCGATCTGCACTGCGGCGGATTCATCAACGTGACACACATCACGCCGATGGGCATCGAGAAGAGCCAGGCTTACGCCACGGCAGTGCTCAACAATCAGTTGCAATCGAAGGCGAAGCTGCCTTTGCTGATCGGTGCGGATTTCGAACGCGGCACGGGAATGCGCCTCGATGACGGCACTTCGTTCCCGACCGCCATGGCCCTCGCTGCGGCTGGCACCCCTGCCGACGCATACACGATGGGCAAAATCACCGCGCTCGAAGCACGCGCCGTCGGCATCCAGTGGATTTACGCACCGGTTTCCGACGTCAACAACAACCCCGGCAATCCCATCATCAACACGCGTTCCTTCGGCGAAGATCCGCAAAGGGTCGCCGAGTTCGTCACCCAATTCGTGAAAGGCGTCGAAGAAAACGGCGGTCTCGCAACAGCGAAGCATTTCCCAGGCCACGGCGATACCGCGGCTGACTCGCACATCGATCTCCCCGTGATTACAGCGAGTCGCGAGCGGCTGGAAAGCCTTG
>DATAMU010000134.1:0-2839 GCA_036266605.1 Candidatus Acidiferrum sp.
TCCTTTGTGTCGGCGTAGGTTAGGGCGCCGGAGAGGATATTGGTTAGGACGGAGCGGCGGGAGGATTTTAGGAGGAATTGGTAGCGATGTTCGGTTTTGAGGCGGGCCAGTGGGGCGGTGGCGGGGCCGAGGACGCGCAAGTATTTGGCGGCATTAGGGATTGGCGTGACGGTCGGCATTGATGGTGGGGCGGCCGGTTGTGATGAGGGATCAGAAGGCAAGACGGGCACGGCGTGCCGTGCCCCTACCAAGTCGGCTGACGCGCTCGCGGCTCGCGATTTTTCATCGGGCTGAGCAGGGGACGAGGCGGCCATGAAGTATTCGGACAAGAGGCGGGAGTAGCGGATGGCTTTTTCGAGGTTCGCATCGCGGATGATGACGTTGGCTAGCGAGGTGAAGGGCGGATATTGCATAGAGCGGCGGAATTGGGTTTCGCGGTCGAAGAAGGAAGCGTAGTCCTGGCGGACGGCGTCCTGGATAGCGTAGTGCTCGGGGTAGTAGGTTTGGATGAGGACGCGGCCGGGAAGATCGCCGCGACCCGCGCGGCCGGCGACTTGGGTTAGGAGCTGGAAAGTGCGCTCGGCGGCGCGGAAGTCGGGTAAGTGGAGCGATGAATCGGCGCTGATGACGCCGACTAACGTGACGCGCTGGAAGTCGTGGCCCTTGGCGAGCATTTGGGTGCCGACGAGGATGTCGATGGCGCCGCCTGCGAAAGCGCCGAGCGTTTCCTGATACTGGCGCTTGGTGCGCGCGGTATCTCGATCGAGACGCGCGATGCGGGCGCCGGGAAATTCTTTGCGCAGGCGCTCTTCGAGATGCTCGGAGCCTTCGCCGAAAAAATAGATGTACTGCGACTTACACTTCGGACATTCCTTCGGAACAGATTGAATCGAGCCGCAGTAGTGGCACTCGAGGCGATTGCGCGCTTTGTGATACGTCATCGAGATGCTGCAATTGACGCATTGGATGGAGTTGCCACAACTGCGGCAGAGCACCGACCACGAATAGCCGCGGCGATTGATGAGTACGAGCGCTTGCGTGCTTTGCTTCAAGCATTCAGTGATGCCGTTGTGGAGAGCGGCGCCGATCGGGCCGGCTTTGTGGGTGCGCTGGAAGTCTTCGCGCATGTCGATGATTTCGACGCTGGCCATGGAGCGATTGGCGACCCGTGCGGGTAGCGTGAGGAGTTCGTACTTTCCCTGACGCGCGTTGTGATAGGTCTCGAGCGACGGCGTGGCGGAGCCGAGAAGCGCGATGGCGTTTTCGATTTTGGCGCGGACGATGGCGACGTCGCGGCCGTGATAGCGCGGTGTTTCTTCCTGCTTGTAGCTGGATTCCTGTTCTTCATCGACGATGATCAAGCCGAGATTTTCGAGCGGCGCGAAGACGGCGGAGCGCGTGCCGACGACGACGCGGGCTTCGCCATTGCGGACGCGCCACCATTCGCGGGCGCGCTCGACGTCGCTCAGAGCGGAGTGAAGAACGGCGACGCCTTCGAAACGCGCGCCGAACCATGCGCGGCATTGGCGACCTACCCACAAGGTGAGCGCAATTTCGGGGACGAGGACGATTGCGGTTTTTCCGCGCGCGAGCGTTTCCTGGACGGCGCGCATGTAGACCTCGGTTTTGCCGCTGCCGGTGACGCCGTAAAGGAGGAGCGTGCCGAATTCGCCGAGCTCGAAGCGAGTTTTGATGGCGGTGAAGGCGGATTCCTGACCGGTGTTGAGTTCGTGAGCGGGGGCTTCGTAGCCGGAGTCGAAGGGATCGTCGGCGGGGTCGATGCGCTCTTCCCAGGATTCGAGGAGGTTGGCGCGGAGCATTTTTTCAATGATCGCGCGCGAGACGCTGGCGAGTCTCAAAAGATGAGGGAAGGGAAGCGGGCCGCGCACGGTGAGTTGATCGCGGACGCGGGTGGTTTTTTCGTCGAGATTCGTTGCGGCGGACGCGTCGGGTTGTTGCTGCGTTTTCCAGGCGATGACGCGTTGCGTTTTTTGTTTGCGGTTGAGGAGGGATTCGCGAATTTCGATGAGATTTTGTTTGCGGAGGCGATCGATGGCGGCAGCGGTGATTTTGAATTTTGCGGCGGCGGAATAGGGGAGAGGGTCGTTGGTGGCGGCTAGCTTGGCGAGGAAGTCGGATTCGTTGCGCGAGAGGCCGTGAGAGAGTTCGCCGCCGCTCAGGCTGGCTGCGGCGTCGCGTCCGGCGGCGGTGATGGCGATCAGACGTTGGGTGCGGATTTCGATCGGAGGAGGGAGCATGGCGCGGAAAACTTCACCGACGGGGGCGAGGTAGTAGTTGGCGATCCATTGACCGAGTTCGATGAGTTTTGGTGTGAGCGAGGGGGTGTGGTCTATGGATTTGGTGATGTCGCGGATTTTTGTGCCTTGGGGAGCGGTTGAGGTGAGTTCGATGACAACGCCGATTAGAGACTTTTTGCGGAAAGGGACTTGGACGCGGGTGCCGGGGTGGATCGTTTCGCGGAGGTGGTCGGGGATAGAGTAGGTGAAGAGAGAGCGGAGGGGTACGGGGAGTGCGACGTTGCAGTAGGCGTGGGCGGACATGGGAATGGGTAGTTTAGCAGGTGAGGAGAAAGAGAAAATCTAACGCGGAGACGCAGAGGACGCAGAGATGCGCGGAGACGATGCGGTTGGTTGGACGACGTTCAGGCATGTTTATGTGGATCGACCGTAAAAGCGGCACGGGAGTGCCGCACTCCAAATAGACCGCGGTGGGCTGGCGATCGCGTAGACTTTGCAAACGAGAACGGGCGCGGATGAAGTGATCCGTGCCCGTTTTTGATTTTGTGCTGGGCGAGGGGGGATCGCGCCAAGCATTTTGG